>JASMFO010000017.1 GCA_030751755.1 Candidatus Woesearchaeota archaeon | reverse complement strand
AAAGGCAATGCCCTGGTTGCAACCACAGTTGCAATGGCATTTGCAGCATCATTTAGGCCATTACCAAAATCAAAAATTAGTGCAACTAGGATGGTAAATACCACTAACATAAAAAAAATCTCAGGCATGCTTGACCACTATACTTTCTATTACATTTGCTATATCTTCGCATTTATCTGTTATGTTTTCCAAAAAATCGTAAATGTCCTTATATTTTATAATATCAACCAATCCCTTTTTATTGAATAAACTAGAAAGAGCACCACGATATAGGTCATCACCCTTATTTTCCAAGGTATGCACATTAATATAGAATTGATTCATATTTTTTAGTTTACTGACCCCTACAACCCCTTGTTCAATTTCTTTGACAATTTTCAGAACAACATCAGTCGAATCCTTTATGTAACTGTCAATTTTGTCTATTTTGAAAATAATTAATCTTTCAGCAGTGGAATCGATCAAATCAATCACATCGTCCAGAAGTACAGCTAGCCGATGTATATCCTCTTTATCTATTGGTGTTACAAATGTCTTGTCTAAAATACCTATTATCTTATGTGTTAGGTTATCTCCTTTATGCTCTATATCTTTTATTTTTTTTATAAAATCTCTTTTTCTAGAATAATCCATCTCGTTGTAATTATTAACCAAATTTTTAAACTCATTAGCTCCATCCACAACATTAGAGCATTGCTCCTGGAGCATTTGGAAGAATTTTTCTTCTTTCGGCAAAAGCCAGTGTACTATACTTGCCATAATTAAGGTGATTAAAATCTCATATAAATAATTTTCCTATTAGGTATATTTGACCATCAAAACCTTTTTAAATCTAACTTCATTCTAAAGTACTATGCCAGAAGAAAAGTTGATTGCGGAAAAAATGCATATCAGATGTAAAATTATAATCGAAATATTGGGCAAACCAAAAGAACATGTAGAAAAAACACTAAACATGTACGTTGATAAGATAAAGAATGACTCAGACCTTATAGTGCTTAATTCAGAATTTTCAGAAGCTGCGGAAAAAGATAAATTGTGGGCAATATTTGTTGAATTGGATATGGTTATTAAGGGCATACCTAAATTAATATCTTTTTGTTTTGACTATATGCCCTCTTCTATAGAAATTACAAAGCCAGAAGAATTTGTCATGAAAAAATCAACAATTGAGGATTTGATAAATGATTTACAGGCAAGATTACATGGTGTAGACATGATAGTAAAGAATCAGAAAAATGAGAACGAGTTTTTGAAGCAGAATCTGGATAAAGCTATAAGCAATGTAATCCTCGTGTCTTTAGCATCAGGAAGCTTAGATAAAGAAAAGCTTTCAAAATCTACAGGGATACACGATAAAGAACTCGAAATTTTCTTAGATAAACTAATCAAAGAGAATAAAATAAGCAAAGAAAACGAGACTTACAGTTTAGTCGACTAAAAAGTGGTTAAATATGCTTAAGAAAAAATTAGAGGCACTACTATTTTCTTCTGGAAGAAAGATGAATGTAGAAGAGCTTTCTAAGTTAGCTCATGCTGGGCATGAAGAAATACAAAATGCACTCATGGAACTAAAAAAAGACTATGATGAGAAACAATCCAGCGTAATGGTTATTAATGAAGGTGATTCCTGGAAGTTAAATATCCGTGAGCAATTCTTATCTTTAGTGCAGAAAATTGTGACAGAGACAGAGCTGAGCAAAACAATAATGGAAACACTCGCAGTTATAGCATTCAAGTATCCTATAAAGCAGTCTGATCTTATTAAGATAAGAACAAATAAGGCATATGACCATCTTAAGGAATTAGAGGAGCTTGGGTACATAAGCAGGCAGAAGCATGGAAGGACAAATCTAATAAAATTAACACAAAAATTCTTTGAGTATTTTGACCTTCAGGAAGAAAAATTGAAAGAACAGTTTAAGGATTTTGGAACTATAGCCCATGCTATTGAAGAGAAAGAATCCGAGATTAAACAAATTAAAGAAGAACAGAAAGCAAAAGCAGAAGAGGAAAAGAAGAAGGATAAGGAAATAAAAAAGGAAATTGATTTATTGGATAAAGAAGGCCAGGAAGTTCCTTTGGATACTTACGAAAACAAAGAAGCAAAGCAGGAGAAAGAAAAACCTGAAGTTAAAGTCATTGGAGGAAAACTTGGAAGTTTAAATGTTGTTGATGAGCCTTCTGAAAAAGAATTGGAAAAAGAAAGAGAAAGAATCCAGGCAATAAAACAGGAGGAGAAGCAAGAGCCTGAAGAAAAAGAAAAGCCAAAATTCGAAAGTTCGGGAATCAAAACAACACCCGAAATAGAAAAAATCATTGATGAGAAAGTAGACCGGATAATACAGCCCCCAAAAAAAGAACAAGAAAGTGAAGGGACTAAAGAAGAAAATAAAGATAAATCTAAAACTAAAGAGCCCAAAGACCTGTTAGAAGCTGAAATGGAAAACAACAAAAAGAAAGAACAGGAATAATAAAAACTATTGTTGAAAATGATGTTTCTTTTACAATGCCCGAAATGCAAGAATAAGATGAAATACCAGACTTTAAAGCCTATTTCTGAGAAGAATAAGAAGAGATGTGTTTATTGTGGTAGAACCTATCCTATCCGTTTAAATATTGTTCAGAAGCTTTAATTTCATGAAAAAATATCATAAAATACAAATAAAGCATATTTCTTTTCTATATAGAAAACAAAACCCTAAAAACACAACTCTTATAAAGCATTAAATATACTATTTATCGACGAGAAATACACTTTTTTTCTAACAGAAAATGAATGAAAAAACAGACGAAAAAAACAGTTCAGAAAAAGAGCAGAATACAGGCTCTGGAACTACTATAATTCAAAGAGTAATTGAAGATGAAATGAAACAGTCTTACCTAGATTATTCTATGAGTGTTATAGTTGGAAGAGCTTTGCCAGATGTAAGAGATGGCCTAAAACCAGTACACAGGCGTGTTCTGTATACAATGTTGGAGTCTGGATTACTGCACAATAAACCATTCAGAAAATCAGCAAATGTAGTTGGAAACTGCATGGCTAAATTTCATCCCCATGGAGATACTGCTATTTATGACACTTTAGTAAGATTAGCTCAAGATTTCTCTATGAGATATCTCTTAGTAGATGGCCAGGGGAATTTTGGCTCAATAGACGGTGATAATCCAGCAGCAATGCGTTACACAGAAGCAAGATTAACAAAACTAGCAGAAGAGATGCTGCAAGACATAGAAAAAAAGACAGTAAAGTTTATTCCAAATTTTGATAATACCTCTAAAGAACCTACGGTTCTTCCATCAAAAGTTCCAAATTTGCTGGTTAACGGTTCATCAGGCATAGCAGTGGGTATGACAACAAATATCCCCCCACATAATATGTCTGAGATTATTGATGGAGTAATAAAACAGATTGACAATCCAAACATAAGCATAGAAGAGCTTATGCAGCACATTAAAGGTCCTGATTTTCCGACTGGAGCAACTATATGTGGTAAAAATGAAATTATAAATGCTTACAAAACTGGTCGCGGTAAAGTTATTGTCAGGGCAAAAACACAAACAGAGGACATAAAAGACAGGAAAAGAATCTTAGTCACTGAAATACCTTATATGGTAAACAAAGCAGAGATGATAACCCATATAGCCGATTTAGTAAGAGACAAAAAACTTAATGGAATAAGCGACATAAGGGACGAGTCCAACAGACAAGGTATCAGAATAATCATCGAATTAAAAAAAGATGCTAATGCTGATGTCCTATTAAACCAGCTTTACATGCATTCTAGGTTACAGGTTACATTTGGAATCATAATGGTTGCTCTTGTAAATAATGTTCCAAAAATATTGGGCCTAGGTCAATTAATAAAGTATTACATAGAGCATAGAAAAGATGTTGTAAGGAAAAGAACGTTATTTGACCTGTATAAAGCACAAAAAAGAGCACATATCTTAGAGGGTTTAATTATTGCTCTAAATAATCTAGACAAAACAATAAACCTTGTTAAAGAAAGTAAATCCGTAGATGAAGCTAAAACAACTTTGATATCTAACTTTAATCTTTCAGAGGAACAAAGCACAGCAATCCTGGAGATGAAGCTGCAGCGCTTAACATCACTAGAGCAAGAAAAGGTTAAGAAGGAACATCACGATTTGTTGAAGTTAATAGCAGAGTTAAAGACTATTTTAGAATCACCGCAAAAAATTCTTGACATAATTAAAAAAGAGCTTTTAGATCTTAAGGAACATTATTCTGATAAAAGAAAAACAGAAATTGTTGATGCTGAAGCAACAGGATTTGAAATGGAAGACATTATAGAAGAAAGCAACTGTGTTATAACAATTACCCATTCCGGCTATATTAAAAGACAGCTATTGCAAACTTACAGGCAACAAAGACGCGGTGGTAAGGGGTTGATAGCAACAACAACAAAGGAAGAAGATTTTGTAAGAGACATATTTATTGCATCTACACATTCATACATATTGCTATTTACAAATAAGGGAAAAGTGCATTGGGTAAAAGTCTATGACATACCAGAAGCATCCCGTCAAGCAAGAGGCAAAGCAATTGTAAATTTAGTCAATTTACAATCAGATGAAAAAGTTACTGCATATGTGCCAGTAAAGGCATTTGATGACACTAAATACCTGATTATGGCAACAAAGAGTGGTACAATAAAGAAGACAAGCCTTGCAGCTTATAGCAACCCAAGAAGAGGAGGTATAGTTGCTATTACTTTGGATTCTAATGATCGCTTGATTAATGTAAAGCTTACTGATGGAAACAAGGAAATTATCTTAGCAACAAGAAAGGGTATTGCAGTAAGATTTAATGAAAATAATGTAAGAGCAACAGGAAGGTCTTCTCGGGGGGTAAGGGGAATCAGGCTTTCTCAAGATGATTCTGTTATAGGCATGGTTGTAGCAACAAATGATAAGACCTTGCTTTCTGTAACAGAAAATGGCTATGGAAAAAGAACAAAAATATCAGAATATAGATTAATTAGCCGTGGTGGTTCTGGGGTAAGAAATATGATATGTTCCGAAAGAAATGGAAACGTTGTTTCCATAAACTCTGTAACTGATAATGATGAAATAATGCTTATAACAAAGAACGGCATTACGATAAGGATGCCAATTTCTCAAATATCCACTATAGGAAGATCTACACAAGGAGTTAGATTGATTAAATTGGAAGGCAATGATAAGCTTGTAAGTGTTGCTAAGATTGTGAAAGGATAAAAAACCTCTAAAAAAACCATTACCACTACATTTTTAAATTAAATCAAAACCCTAAAAATTCTATGTCGAAATTAAAATCCCCAATATTAATGGTTTTCATTGCAGCTATATGTTTTAGTTTTCCAGCTGTTCTTACAAAACTTCTGGTAGATACAATAGCTCCTATTGCGATACTATTCCTTAGATATTTATTTGTTGTTATAACCTTTCCCTTGATTATTGTAATTATTAGAAAAAGTACCTTCAAAGAGCTGTTTTTGATATCCAAAACCGAGCTTAAACATTTTTTCTTTCTTTCACTGTTTCTTACAGGAGATACCGTGCTGTTTTTTCAATCTTTATATTTTATTAGTGTTAGTAAAATATTATTTTTATTCTTAACTTATCCGATAATGACATTAGTTTTGGCAAGAATTTTTCTCAAAGAAAATATTTCTCTTACCGATATTACTGCAACTATAATAAGTTTGTTAGGAATTGTTATTATGTTCTGGCAAAACTTGAATCTGCAAGGGTTCAAAGGAGAAATTATGGTGCTGTCAGCTGCCTTACTATGGTCAGCATATATAATTTTAAACCGCTATTCGGGTCAAACAAAAAATCACTATAGGAAGACATATTGGCTTTTCTTAATAAGTTCAATAATGATTTTATTTGTTGTATTAATTTTTAAGGAAACTATCCCGGTCTATTCATTAAATTTAAACCAGACACTACTGATTGTTTTACTAGCTATTTTAACACTCATCCCTTTTACCCTGTTAAGTTATGCTTTAAAACATGTCAAATCCTCTACATCAAGCATAATTTTATTATTAGGACCAGTATTTGGAATATTACTATCTTTTGTAGTTCTTAAAGAAAAACTACCATTGAACATACTCCTTGGAGGATTTTTAATATTAACATCAGCATTTATCTCAACTTACTCAATTGAAAAAATATTCCAAACTTCAAAATTATTCTCAAATAAAATAAAAACAATTTTATTCGGTTATTAGTTAGAGCCTCACTTCTTTTCATTCAATCCGCCGATAAAAACCTCACCTAGTCTATAGCAAGCGCCATAAATAATTGAGCCTAGTGAGACGCTTGCTATAGACTAGAAAAATATTTATATTAGTGACTATTCCTTATCAATAATTATTATAAATAAGAAATAAAATGATGAAAAGAAGGCTTACAGTTCAAAAATTAAAAATTCTCGAATACTTAAGAAGTGTAAAGACCCACCCTACAGCAGAGATTATATATGGTGCAGTAAAAAAACAGGTTCCTACAATTACTCTTGCAACAGTTTATAGAAACCTGAATTTATTGGCCAATAAGGGGGAAATACTGAGGCTTGAGATGGGTAATGAATTTCATTTTGATGCGGATATCGGCAGGCATCAGCATTGTGTATGCAGAAAATGCGGTAAAATTCATGATGTTTTTCAAAAAGAGATATCAAAATACGCAATGGAAAAAATAAATTATGATGGATTTAATCCCACCAATGTGCAAGTTATATTTTATGGTTATTGCAAAAATAAAAATATGTGAATTAGTAAAATGGAAGATATTAAAAATAAATAATTGAGGTGGAATCTATGGTAAACATAAATGAGAAAGCGCCGGAATTTACAGAAGATGCATTTGTAAATGATGGAATTAAAAAAATAAGTTTAAAAGATTATAAGGGCAAATGGGTTGTACTTTTTTTCTATCCTGCCGACTTTACTTTTATCTGCCCTACAGAGTTAGGGGAGCTGGCAGATAACTACGAGAAAATCAAAAAATTAGGTGCAGAAGTAATAACTATTAGTGTTGATACAGCTTTTGTGCATAAGGCATGGCACGATGCTTCCCCTACAATCAAAAAGATTAAATTCCCAATGCTGGCAGATCCAGCACGAAGAGTAACTAAAGCATACTGGACCCTTATACCTGAAGAGGGTGTATCCTTAAGAGCCACATACATAATTGACCCAAAAGGAATTATTAAAGCATTAGAATATCATGATAACAGTATAGGGAGGAACATACAAGAACTCATCAGAAAATTACAGGCAGCACAGTATGTCAATAAACATGAAGGAGAGGTTTGTCCAATGAATTGGAAGCCGGGTGAAAAAACCTTAAAGCCCGGATTAGATTTAGTTGGTAAACTATAGCTACTGGTGAAAAAAATGTCAAAAGAGAAATTAAAAAAACAAATAATAAATGAATTAAACAAGGCTTTGGAAATAGAGCACAGTGCAATTATTATGTACCTGCACCATGCAGAATTTGTTACAGGATTGAATGCAGAGCCAATAATAGAAAGACTTAAGGAGATAGCAAGCGACGAGGAAAAGCACAGGGATATGATAAGGGAAAGAATTGTTGTTTTAGGTGGAGTACCTTCAACAAAATTGGGTGATTTAAAAATTTCCCAGTCTGATAATATTAAAGAAATGCTGAAGTATGAGCTAAAAGAAGAATTAGTGGCAGTAAAATTATATCAAAAAATTCTTGGATTAGTAAAGCAGCTTGATAACAGCGAAACTTTATACCATTCAATATATCATCTGATTCAGGACGAACAAGAACATGTTGAAGAACTAAAAAGACTATTAGCAATAAAATAAGGGGTAATAAAAATGGCAGAAGATAATGGAATTTACAAATGTGAAGTATGCGGAAATGTTGTTTCTGTTTTAGAAGCAAGCGGTGGAGAACTAGTATGCTGCGGAAAACCTATGGCTTTGCAGGAAGAAAAAACAGCTGAACAGGAAGGACAGGAAAAGCATGTGCCTGTGATAGAAAAAACCGATAATGGTGTTAGGGTAAAAGTTGGATCAATTGCGCATCCAATGGAAGAAAAACATTATATTGAGCAGATTCAGCTTCTAAAGGATGGAGAAATAATTATTGAGAAAAGAATTAGACCAAATGAAAAACCAGTAGCAGAGTTCTGCTGTACTGAAGCTGTTGAATGGCTTAAAGCCAGAGCATTATGCAATATACATGGGTTATGGAAGAATTAATCTCTTAATCGGCTCCCTCATCTGCCTCTTAATCTCAAAACTGAAGAAATAACTTAAACCCTAACTTCTAAACCATCTACAACAGGTTTGTATTTTTTTGGTTCTATATCAGAACGTCTATAGCGATGATATTCTACACGCACAGCATTTCTATCTTGGTTGTCAGGTACAATTCCAACCCTTAGGCCCTTTCCCAAATTTACATAACCCTCAGAAACTCCTATATCCAGAGCTTCCTTTCCAGGAACTCCTCGCACTTCTAATGAAGCCCATTCCTTACTAGGAGTACTATCCAGCAACCTAACAACCACATCAATTACTGAACCATTTCTGCTAATCTGAGCTCCTTCATTAAGCTTATGTCTAAGTATACGCCCCATGATATTCATTAATCTCAATCCATTTAAATTCTTTACTATTTTGGAGAAATGACTAAATTCCTAATTTCAAAACTGAAGAAATATCATGCCTTCTTCCCCCTAATATCCTTAATAAACAACTTAGCAAACCTTAAAATAACAGAAGACAAGACAATGGAGTAAAGCATAAAGGTTAATGAAAGGTTAAGTATGGTCTGCATGCCTTCTATTTGGAAGGTAGCTAGTGAGAAAACTACAACAGCAACAGCAATGCCTTTCTGCACATTCAAAGACATGAATATTTTCTCCTCTATGGTAAAATCCATGCCCCTCAATGAAAAGATTATAGAGAAAAATCTTATTAGCAAATATAAAAGAAACAATACTAAGGATTTGATAAAGAACTCCATAGAGAAAGGAATTGCAATCACAATACCTATAAGAACAAAAACCAGTATTTCCAAAGAATTTGAAAAAACTGAGGCAAACTCACGAAGTTGGAATTTCTGCTTTACATAGACATTTCCAAACAACAGCCCCATTGAAGTAACAGCTAAAACACCATTTCCATCCAGATTCTCTGCTATAATATATGCCAGTAAAGCAGATGTAATCACTGCTAATGGGCTCAAAACAACAGAATAAGCTTTCCTCATGAATTTGAACATGATAAGCCCGATTAAAACCCCGGCCCCAACACCAACAACAAACTGCTGCAATACAGGCACAAGCTGGTCTATGAATACTGCTATTCCCAGTTCATCTTTTAATGCTGTCTTTAAATCCAGAATAATAAAGGGTATCAAAACAACTAGCGGAGTATTTAGCAAAGATTCTAAACCCAAAAAATCAAATACCTTATTTTTTACATTTTTGAACATTGACAAGACAACTGCAGGACTGGTCCCAGACATTAAAGCTGCAAACATTAATGCCAGAAATATAGATTTAACGCCAAAAATAAGCATTGTAAAAACTGTTAAAAAAATCAAGTTAAAAACAAGAAAAACAATGGAAAGCCACAATGTATGCAGGGAAAAATAATCCACTTTTTTTAGGCTGAATCTTGAAGAGGAATCAAAAACTATCATAACCAAAGCAAGAATGCTTATCCCAGTCATAAAAAGTTCTGGGAATTCTATCAAAGGACCACCTTTATAATCCACTCTTCCTAGTCCTATACCTATCAGCAAAAGCAGCAAGATATTTGGAATCCTAAATTTCTGGCTTACAACAGAGGTCAATAAACCCATCAATAAAATAACAGCCAAATAAGTCAAAAATACCAAAACACCAGCCATTCATACACCTCCTTTACTTTTTCTTAAAAAGCACATATAAATAGTTATCGTAAAAAACTAAATCTTTTTATACTAACTTGTAACACGAAAGTACATGAAATTGCTCAATGAAGTATTAGAAGATATCAAGCCTAGCAATGAGTATGAAAGAGATATCCTGGACAAGGCTAAAAATATAATTGATAAGATAAATAAAAGCATAAAGGATGCTAAAGCCGTCCTTGGAGGCTCAGGAGCAAAAGGCACTTGGCTAAAAACATTTGATGCTGACATATTTGTCAAATTTAACTACAACAAATTTAAAGACAAGAGCGATAAGCTATCAGACATACTTGAAAAATTTCTGAAAAAGAATTTTAAAATAACAAAGCTGCATGGCTCAAGAGACTATTTCCAGATAAGGCAGGAAAAATTTACTTTTGAAATAGTACCAATACTTGACATTAAAAAAGCGGAGCAGGCCAGGAATATAACTGATGTTTCTCCACTGCATTCAAATTTTGTTCTCAAGCATAAAAATCTTATTGATGATATGAGACTTACAAAGCAATTTTTCAAGGCAGCAAAAGTTTACGGAGCCGAGAGCTACATCAGAGGCTTTAGTGGATATGTTTGTGAAATTCTAACAATTTACTATGGGTCTTTTTTGAATTTAATAAAAACAATACCAAAATGGAAAGAAAAAACAGTAATGGATATTAAAAAATTCTATAAAAACAAAAATATACTTTTTGAAATAAATAAATCAAAACTGACAAGCCCTTTAGTTATAATTGACCCTGTACAAAAAGAAAGGAACGCCGCAGCAGCATTAGATCATGAAAAATTTGAAATAATAAAGCATAGGGCAAAAGAGTTCCTGAAAAAGCCATCAAAGGACTTTTTTGAGGTAAAAACCCTGACAGAACAGGACATAAGAAAAAAATTTCAGAAAAATAAGCTCATAATATTAAAAGCAAAGCCGTTAAACAAAAAAGAGGATGTTGCAGGGGCAAAGATGCTCAAGGCATTCCATTTCATAGAGCAAAAACTAATTTCCTATAGCTTTAAGATTATGGAGAGTGATATGTTGTGGCATTCCAAAAACAGTTCATTATTCTATTATATCCTGGAAAATGATGAGTTGACAAAAACAATGGAAATACTGGGGCCCCCATTAAAAATTAAAAGGCATGCAGACGCGTTTAAGAAAAAGCACAAAAAGACCTTCATAAAAAATAAAAAAATATGTGCTACAGAAAAAAGAAAATTTACAAATGCCGCTGATTTAGTAAAAAATATTATCAAAGCCTCTAATGTTAAAGATAATATAAATAAAATTGAATTGATATAAGATGCAGGCGGTTATTTTAGCAGCTGGAAAATCTACAAGGACTTACCCTCTTACACTGACAAAGCCAAAGCCGTTGCTTAAGGTTTCAAATAAAACAATTATTGAATGGAATTTAGAGGCATTAAAAGGCACTGCAGAAGAAATAATTCTGGTAGTCGGCTATAAAAAAGATATGATCAAAGATTTTATTAAAAAAAAATATCCGGATTTAAACATAAAATTTGTTGAACAGAAAAAACAATTGGGGACAGGACATGCAGTTTCTATTCTAAAAAACAGAATAAAAAACAGGTTCATTCTTTTAATGGGAGATAATATCTACTCAAAGAAAGATGTAAATGAGATTGCAAAGCATAAATACTCTATCCTTGTAAAAAAAGCCAAAAATCCAGAACTTTTTGGTGTTGTAACAGAAAAAAATAATATCTTGGTGGATATTATTGAAAAACCAAAAAAATTTGTTTCTGACTTGATAAGCTGTGCTTTGTACTGTTTTGACAAGAAAATATTTGATGCTCTTGAAAATGTAAAGAAATCTGAAAGAGGGGAATACGAGCTTACAGACGCAATAAAACAAATCTCAAAAAACAACGACATTTATTGTGTAAAAAGTATGTCATGTTTCCAAATAGGCTTCCCATGGGATTTATTAAATGCAGATATAGAATTGAGAAATAGAAAAAATATAATCGGAAAAAATTCAAAGATATATGGCAATGTTGAAAATTCATCTATTGGAACCAATTGCATAATAAATGGAACTATAAGAAACTCAATAATAATGGACGATGCAATAATTGATAAAGGCTCTATTGTTGAAGATTCTATTATTGGAGAAAATGTATATTTCAAAGGAACGGCAAAAAGCTCTGAAAATGTTAAATCTGTCATAAAAGGCAAAAAAATAATTGTTGATAGATTAGGGGCTGTAATATCCGATAATGTTAAGGCAGAGAATGTAATTATTAATGCAGGCTGCAAAATATGGCCCAATAAAACTATAAAAGGAGAAATTGACCATGACATCGAATAAAGGATTTCATTTTTATACATTTGGCATTCTTAGAAGGCTATATGATTGGGTGCTTTCATGGGCTCACAAAAAATATTCTTCTGTGGCATTATTTATTTTAGCTTTTGCCGAATCATCTTTTTTTCCTATACCTCCAGATATTCTGCAGATAGCATTATCCGTCTCAAAACCAAAAAAATCATTCTTTTATGCATTAATAGCCTCTTTTGGATCTGTTTTTGGAGGAATTTTCGGGTTTTTTATAGGATTAAAACTGTGGGACTATTTGAAAGATTTTTTCTTTACATATATACCCGGATTTACTCCTGCAATTTTCGACATTATTAAGACAAAATATGAACTTTATGATTTTTGGGTTGTATTTACAGCAGGTTTTACACCCATTCCTTATAAAATAATCACAATAAGTGCAGGACTCTTTGGAATTAGTTTTCTGATGTTCATTATAGCATCCACATTATCAAGGAGTTTAAGATTCTTTATAGTAGCTACATTAATCTATTTTTTCGGTCCTAAAATAAAAGAATTTATAGATAAATATTTTAACTTGCTTACAATAATATTTATTATTTTGCTTATTGGAGGATTTATGGTAATAAAATATTTTATGTAACTAAACATTCAAATGAAAAAAATAAACAACGCAATAATATTAATAACAGCAATTTTGCTTTTTATTATTTCCTTAATTTTAGACAAAAATATCAGCCACTTTGTTTCTTTAATAAAAAACCCTTTTTTTGACTTAATTTTCAATCGGTTTACAAATTTCATTGATGTTTTCGTAATATTAATCTTGGTAACAACTTTATTTCTATTTGAGGAAAAAAAAAGAGAATGGGTATTCCCTTTATGGCTTTCCTTTATTCTATCCATTGTTATATCCTTTATCTTAAAACTAATAATAGCAAGGCCCAGACCGTCTATAGAACTATTTTATCCACTAATAAATACACTGAGTTATTCGTTTCCAAGTATGCATGCGATGGTGGCTTTTGCTGCAGTGCCTATTCTTGATAAAAAATTTGAGAAGCTTAAGTGGTTCTGGATGTTATTTGCTTTTTTAGTCGCATTTAGCAGAGTCTACTTAGACTTTCACTTTCTGAGCGATGTTGTGTTTGGGGCGTTTGCTGGATATTTTATTGGGGCCCTGATGGTTTATGTGGAAGAGAAATATCATCCTTTTAAATTTTTAAAATGAAACTAAACCTGGAAGTGAAGAGAAAAATTGCGCATATCCTTTTGGGTGTTTTAATAGTTCTCATGCTATCCTTTGGCATAATAAACAAAATACATATATTTTTTTTGACCATACTTATTATCATACTTTCTTTTTTGAACAAAAAACATAAAATCCCGATTGTATATCGACTTATGCACACTCTTGAGAGAGATGAAAATGTAGGAAAATTTCCAGGCAAAGGGCTTATTTTTTATTTTATTGGCGTATTTCTGGTGTTATCCTTTTTCCCGCTTGACATAGCAATACCTGCTATACTTATACTTGCATTTGCAGATTCTGTAGGTCATTTGTTTGGAATTAGATACGGTAAAAAAAAACACCCTTACGTGGGTACAAAATTTGTCGAAGGATGGATTGCAGGTTTTATTGCGGGTTTTATAGCAGCCTTTGTTTTTGTTCCATGGCCGGAAGCTTTAGCAGCATCTTTCTTTGCAATGTTGGTAGAGGGCATAGAAATAAAGATAGGAGCAGAAGAAATTGATGATAATCTCTTAATTCCTTTGGTTGCCGCCAGTGCTATCTGGGCTGTAAGATTCTTTTTCTGAATACCTACAAAATCCCAATATTTATAAAACTACAAGACTTACCCATATGTTTAAACCACACTAGAATATTTAATAAATTAATTGTGATTTAAACGTTACTAAGCTGCAACAATTATAATAGATTTTGCGGGTGAGTATATGTTTTTACACTTAATTGAAAAATGATAACTAAAGAAATAAGAAACACATTGCTGAAGGAAAAAGACCCTTTTACTGATATTCTTGGTCAGGGTAAAGTAAAACAAGCAGTAAAATCTGCTTTATTGTCAGATCGGCATATTATCCTTGTAGGGTCTCCGGGAATTGGAAAAACAACTTTAGCAAAAAATATAGCTAAGATTCTGGGTAAAAAAACTCCTTTTGTTCGTGTGCAAGGAAGTCCTGATTTAACTGTTGAAGATTTATTGGGAGATATAGATCCAATTAAAGCCCTTAAATATGGATCTTTAAGCATAGAGGCATTTACAAAAGGAAAAATATTCAAGGCAGATAAAGGAATTTTGTTTTTTGACGAGCTAAACAGATGTCCGGAAAAAGTGCAAAATGCCTTACTTCAAGTTCTGGAAGAGAAAAAAGCTACAATAGGAAGCTATGATGTTGATTTTGATATTGATTTTATATTTATAGGAACAATGAACCCAGAAGACACATCAACAGAAAAACTATCAGATGTTTTATTGGACAGGTTTGACCTAATATATATGCATTATCCAGAGAATATTAATATTGAAAAAGATATAGTGGTAAGTAAAGGAAAGAAAATTGATAATATAATTGTCAGCAATAAATTATTAGAGTTAATGATTTATTTTATTAGATTGCTAAGGGAAGACAAAAATCTTGAAAAAAAACCTTCTGTACGTGCTTCATTAGGCTTGTACGAAAGATCACAATCAAACGCTTTATTAAATAATAGGAAAAATGTTACTTTTGATGACATAAAAGATGTAATTATTTCTGTATTAGCGCATAGGGTGAGGTTGAAACCATCCATTAAATATTTGCAGAATCCTGAAGATTACATAAGTAGCCAATTTGAGAAAAATATTGTTGATAGCGATGTTTTAGAAGAGAAAAAAGGTGATTTACTTTGACAGCCAGCAGCAGATACACGAAAAAGATGAAATAGAAGAGCTTACTGGAAAACTTTCTTCTCAAGAAGAGAGAAAATTAATGCATTCTGTTTTAGAGAATGATAAAGAAACAATAGAAAAAGGAAAACTGATAAGAGATTCCATAAACCAAGGTCTTGATACATTTACGCCAGACTTAATCTACCAGCAATTAGTAAAAAATTATTCTATGGCAAAGCACATCTTTGGGCCTTCTTTGTTGAAGCTTGCTACTGGCTATAATCCAGATTATATTGAAAAAAACATAAATATTCCCGAATTCCAGAAAGAATTAAGATTCAAAATACAAAAAAACATTGAAAAACTAAAAGAAGAAGGATTGTTGGACAGAGATAGTGAAATAAGTGAAAAAGGCATCGAGCTTGCTTCTTTGGTTATGTATTTTGAAGAGCTTGATAAAATAACACCAAAAGGGATTCTAGGGGGAAAGATACATAAAAAAACATCAATATATGGCGGAAAAGAGGATATTAGAACTTATAAAAAAAGCGACAGATACAAAGACATAGCAATAAAAAAATCAGTCAAATTAGCTATAAGAAGGGGCCATAAAAAATTGCATGAAAAAGACCTTAAAGTCTTTGAAAGGCAATCTAAAGGTCAGAGCTATATTGTTTATGCCTTGGATGCATCTGGATCTATGAAGGGCTCTAAGATAGATGCCTGCAAGCGTGCAGGTATTGCACTAGCATACAAAGCTATTGATGAAAAGGATAAAGTAGGTTTGATAGTATTTGGATCTGAAATCAAAACCATAGTTGAGCCTACCCAGGATTTTTCTTATCTGTTAAAGAACATCACATCTGCAAAAGCCTCCAGAGAAACAGATTTAGCAGTGTCATTAAGAAAATCAATAGAATTATTCCCAAATGATAATATTACCAAACATCTAATTTTAATCACTGATGCCTTGCCAACCATAGGAAAAGAGCCGGAACAAGAAACTTTACAAGAAGTTTCTATTGCAAGAAACAAAGGCATCACTATTTCTTTGATTGGAATTAATTTAAATGAAAAAGGAAAGAAGTTAGCGAAAAAAATAACTGAATTAGGAGAAGGTAAATTATATATTGTTAAAAATATTGAGAATATTGATAAGATTGTTTTAGAAGATTATTAT
>JASMFO010000016.1 GCA_030751755.1 Candidatus Woesearchaeota archaeon | reverse complement strand
TCTTTCAAACCTGATTTTGGCGTCTGTATGCACTCCAATAAGTATAAAACCATCATTCTTCTTTAGCTCTTCAATCTCTCCTGGATGTCTTATGCTATCCACAACAATATCCTTGCCAGATAATTCACTGATTTTCTCATTAATTCTTACAGCAAGAATGCCTTTGCCAAACTTTACTCGCATTTCAGTACCAAGTTTGATTAAGTTATCACGAGAATGATCAAGATCTTGTTTTGTGGCTTCATCCCTCAAAGCATCACTTAAAGAAAAATAAATAAAGCCTTTGTTTTTAAGATAGTTTGCAAGCTCTCCTTTTCCTGCTGCGTTTTTTCCTGTTAGACCTATTATCATTTTTATTCATTAATTAAATTTCATTATTTATTTTTTCATTATTTTTATTTCCAATATTTTATTCAATAATTTTTAATCCAATTTTATTTTTGAATTATTATTGATCAGTTTTTGGCCATTTTTTGTTGGTTTTTGAGTTGTTGTTTATTGGTTTTATTTTTTCTGTAACTTATCAAGCTCTTCTTCAAATCTTTCAATATCCTCAAATTCTAAATAAACAGAAGCAAACCTCAAAAAAGCAACTTTATCTAAATTTTTAAGCCTTCTCATAACTGCCCTTCCAATAGATTTGCTTTCAATCTCTACTGAATCACGCTTCCTTAAATCAGATTCGACAGCATCTACTAGTTTTTCTATTTTTTCTAAAGGAATTTGCCTTTTTTCACAGGCCCTGATAACCCCATTGAGAACTTTTTGCCTTTCAAACCTCTCTCTTTTACCATCCTTTTTTACAACAACAATATCTGCTTCTTCTACACGCTCATAAGTAGTAAAGCGTTTTTTGCATTTAGAGCATTCCCTTCTTCTCCTAGTAGTTTCCAGATTTTCAGTATCGCGAGAGTCAATTACCTGAGTTTCTTCATGATTGCAGTAAGGGCATTTCATATTAAGTGGGCAATTTTTGCAGCTTATTAAATTTTTGTTCTTTAATACAGGAATAAATCCAAAAAAGAGACTTCAACAAATAAAAACACAATTTTAAAAAACAATAATAAGCTCAATAATTAATCAAAACAAATCAAATAACAAATAATATAAACAAAATATAATTCTAGGCAGAAATGTCCAAAAAACTAAGCATTGGCGGACAGGCTGTAATAGAAGGCATAATGATAAGGAGCCCTAAATACAATGTTGTAGCAGTCAGAAAGGGAAAAAAGATAATAACAAAAAAAGAAAAGATAAAGCAAAGAAAGGGCAAATTCTATAAGCTTCCTATTGCCCGGGGATTTTATAATCTAATTGATATGTTAGTTCTGGGTATGAAGACCTTAATGTGGTCTGCGGACCAGCAGCTTGAAAAAGATGAAAAAATAAGCAAAAAAGAAATGATATTTAGTTTTATTTTTGCTATTGTAGTTGGATTAGGATTATTTCTTGTATTGCCTTACATTGTTACTAATTTTATAGGATTTTACGAAGAGACAAAGCCCTTATTATTCAATTTAATTGATGGTTTATTTCGCATTGGAATATTTTTATTGTACATTTATGCCATATCTTTGATGAAAGATGTGAGAATAATGTTCCAGTACCATGGAGCGGAGCACAAGGCTGTGCATTGTTATGAGCACAATAAAAAATTAGATATTGGAAATATAAAAAAGTATAGTACACTGCATCCAAGATGCGGGACTGCTTTTATCATGATTGTTATGGTTGTAGCTATACTTACATTTTCAATTATAACACCAACAATATTGGCTATCTTTCCCCAACTTTTAAGTATGCATGCCATACCAAGAAAAATAATCCTGTTTTTAATTCGAATTTCTTTACTGCCATTAGTTGCAGGTCTTTCCTATGAATTTCTGAAATTTGGTGCAAAATATGAAAAGAATACATTCATGAAAATCTTTATTTTTCCTGGACTGCTTATGCAAAAAATCACTACTAAAAAGCCAAACAAAAAGCAGATTGAGGTTGCTATTATTGCAGTGAAGAATATTTTACAACTGGAAAAAGCAAAAATATTTAAATAAGTATTCCAAAAGTAAAGTAATTAATTAAATTTAATAAAAAACAGAGGAGGGATGTTAAAAATGAAGTTATTTTATGGAATTGTTCTTGTCATGATGGTATTTGTGAGTGCATGTGCTCAACAACCAGCTGCAGAACCAGAAGCACAGTCAACTGTGCAACCTACTGAACCAGAACCAGCGGTTGAGCCAGAAACTGAAGTTGAAGACACTGGAGCTGCTGTTGCGCCGCCAGAAGAGGAAGAAAGTGCATCATATGATATAAGATATGGCACTGGTGGTTTTGATCCTTCAGAGCTGACAATTAGTGCAGGAAGTTCAGTAACATGGTTTAATGATGACAGCAAATCAATGGTGGTAATAGTATTTAAGGATGGAAAAAACTTTGCAACACCAAGGTTAAATTCTGGACAGCAAGCCGAGACAGTTTTTACAGAGCCAGGAGAATATGAATACTGGTGGAATATAGCTTACGCACCATATGGTGGAACTATAACTGTCGAGTAAATTCTTTTTTTCTTTTATATTTTTAATTTCTAGTGAGAAAAATAAAAGTGGGCACGCTTGAAAATGGACACAAGCAAAGCAAGCAGTTAACCTTGATTTTTCCTCAGTTCCGCTACCCTCCAAGCACCAATATAAAAGAGTACCACTGCTTCATTCCTGACCTGATGGATTATCAAATTTATCGATCCAAGAGGACAGAACCTCAACGTCCAAACCAAGACCACTTACAAGGCAAATGTCTCTTTCCAAGCTTCGGCTCTCTCATGAGGTCCGTTTAGAGTAACAGTGCAGGACCAATGCACCAGCCTAGCCCATAAATAGTAGTTATTTTGGTTTTATAAAGGTTTCGTGCTAAATGCAGTATTACAAAAACCTTATAAAATCTCTAAATATCCTTCACTTAGGTGATTCCAATAACAAAAGGCCAAGTTATCTCTGGAGAATTCGGCAAAATACTTGTTAGACAGAAATCTGACCAGAAATTAGAGTTAGGAGAACTATTAATTTCGGAATCTGGAGAAAATAAAATATTAATGCAGGTTTTTGACTTAATATATGGAAGCCAGATTTCCCAACAGAATTTAGAACTGATTTCTGGATTGAATTTGGAAGAAAACACTGATACCGAGTTCTTTGACAAAAATTTAAGGAATTATATGCTTGCAGGATTGAAAAATTTGGTTACTATAAGAGATAATAATGCTTTTGTAAGCAAATTAATGCCATCATTTTTTTCTTCTGTTAGAGAAATAACAAAGGATGATTTATCATTTTTGACTAAGCCTCAAAATCCATTATTTATTGGAAATTTGAGGTCTGGCAGCAAGATGCTTGATGTTCCTATTTATTTAGAAGGCAACAAAGTATTATCTCATCATGTTTTACTGGCAGGAACTACAGGAAGAGGCAAGAGCAATTTAATTTCAAATATTTTATGGAGTTTAATTGACCAGAATTATTGCGGAATTTTAGTCTTGGATCCGCATGACGAGTATTATGGAAGGGATAGATTAGGGCTTAAAGACCATAATCTGAATGATAAAGTTGTTTATTATACACCAAAAAATGTACCTGCCGGTGCAAAAACACTTAAAATTAATTTACAAATGATTAAACCAAACCATTTTGATGGTGTAGTTGATTTCTCTGATGCGCAGAAGCAAGCTTTAATTCTTTATTACAAGTATTTTGGCACTAACTGGATAAAAAATATTATGTTTGAAAGAAAAATAGAAGGCGTAGCTTTTATGGAGCAAACAATCTCTGTCGTTAAAAGAAGATTATTGTATTTACTGGATTTAGAAATTCATGGAGAGAACATTATTACAAAAGGAATTTTTGACTTGAATGCCGGAGTAAATACCATTCCTGATATCTGCAAAGAATTAGAAGATGCAAAGACTGTAATTATAGACACCTCTGGTTTTTCCGGCGCTGTTGAAATATTAATTGGTTCTTTAGTAACAACAGAATTGTTTAATAATTACAAACATTACAAAATGGATGGAATTTTAGATGAAAAACCAGTTGTTTCTGTTGTTTTGGAAGAAGCTCCTAGAGTTTTGGGAAAAGAGGCATTGGAGTGTGGTTCAAATATTTTCTCAACAATAGCCCGTGAAGGACGTAAGTTTAAGGTTGGCTTAACAGCAATTACTCAGCTACCCTCATTAATACCAAGAGAGATTCTTGCAAATATTAACACAAAAATAATATTGGGCATAGAGATGAAACCAGAGCGTACAGCAGTAATTGAATCTGCTAGCCAGGATTTATCAGAAGATGATAGGACTATTGCTTCTTTAGATATTGGAGAAGCTTTAATCAGCTCTAATTTCTCAAAGTTTGCTATACCGGTTAAGATTCCTATTTTCGAGGATGTTGTTAAAAATTC
>JASMFO010000015.1 GCA_030751755.1 Candidatus Woesearchaeota archaeon | reverse complement strand
TGCATGGTTATAGGAACCGGCCATAAAGGAATCCTGATTTTAGCTATTAAAGCCAAAAAAACCACGCTTAAAGCAATCATAGCTATATCCAAAAAAACATTTCTTTGCCTGAAAATTGCTTCATACAGTGTTTTATATTTTGCTTCATGTATCATAATATCGCCTTGGTTTTTATTGTTTTGAAGTCTTCTGCCCAAACAATATGCCCATCAAAACATTAAGTGCCCATGCTTGAAATACATTGATTGTCAAGATGGATCCAAAAACAAAATTCCATAACAATTTGACTGGAAAAGCAAGAACTAAACCAACTATGCCGCTAATTAATACAACTAATGCTATAGTATATCCCATCTCAAGCATTCTTTTCAAAAAAGGTACTTGGTCTAAAAACACCATTTATATCTCTCAAGAGTAATGTTGCCCTCTTTTTAAAGATTTCTCATTTCAAAGAATTTTCATTAATTTTAAATATAATGCAGTAATCATTTTTAATAATGAAGACTAATCAAATAGAACAGCGTATTTACTATGCTGATACAGACCATGAAGGGGTTGTTTATTATGCAAACTACCTCAGGTGGTTTGAAATGGGAAGAACAGAAATCCTAAGACGATATGGATTTGATTATTCAGATATTGAAAAGCGAGATCTTATAGTCCCTGTTGTAGAGGTAAAGTGCATCTATAAACAATCTGCAAAATACAACGATGTTATAATAATCAAAACGACAATAGAAAACATAGGAAACAGCAGCATTAAATTCCATTATGAAATAATAAGGAAAAATAACAATGAATTATTGGCAGAAGGCTATACTGTAAATGTGTTTGTAAATACAAAAACAATGAAATCCACAAAAATACCAGAAGAATTAAGAAAATCATTAGAAAATTAAACTACGAATATATCCCCTTCAACTATTTTCTTAACCTTTCCATTATTTAACCTCAATATCAAATTGCAATTATTATCAACATCAATTGCTTTTCCGATATAGACTCCAGAAAGAGTCTTGGCTTTTACATTCCTGCCTAGGGTATGTGAATATTTCTTCCAAATATTTATTAGTTTCTTATAATTTTTATTTTTATAATGCAGATATAAATTATTGAATTCCCTGATTGTTGATTTTAACATAGTTTTAATATTGTAATCTTTATTGGTAATGATTTTTAGTGAAATAGCTTTATTGGAAATGCTTTTATTGATTTTTTGTTGATTGATATTGGCTCCAATGCCCACTAAAGCATAATTTTCATTTCCACAAATTGTCTCTGTCAAAATACCGCAGACTTTTTTATCATTAATCAGAACATCATTAGGCCATTTTACCTTGGCATCCAGCTTTGATAGTTTTTTTATTGTTTTTGCAACAGACACTGCAGCAATAAATGTAAGATACATAAGATTATCAATGTTTTTTTCTTTCAGCAGTATTGTCATGTACAAGCCGCCTGGTTCAGAGCTCCAGTTCCTTCCAAATCTGCCACGGCCTTTTTTCTGCTTTTCAGCTATAACAACCAGATTGCTCTGGCCTTTTTTTGCAAGTTCCTTTGCTTTATCATTAGTGGAAGAAAGAGTTTTGAAATTATAGAATCTAAGCATCAGCATCAACTGTTTTCCATTAGTTCCTGTCTTCCGGCAGTTACCCATGCATTTGGCTTATTGTTATAAGTCCTGTTTTTCTTTTCCATATATTTAGTTGCAGCTGTAGTGACAATAATAACTTTCTGCCCATTTGTTAATTGTTTTTTTTTCTGCCCAGCATACTTCTTTACATATTTCATAATATCATTTTTCTCTATAAAGGAGGTTGTAACTCTGCCTTTAATGAAATTCTTATTGTGCAAGACAGCAATATGAAAAGGTATTGTTGTTTTTACTCCTTCAACAATATATTCTTTAAGGGCCCCTATCATTCTTGTTATTGCCTCATTCCTATTGCTTCCGTAGCATATGAGCAGAGACAGTAAGGAGTCATAATCAGGAAGAACTTTATAGCCTTGGTGGCATATGCTATTAACCCTAATGCCAGGACCTCCAGGGGGAAGGTAATTTGTTATTGTACCTATGGATGGAGTAAAATTGTTTAATGTATCCTCTGAATTAATCCTGCATTCTATTGCCCATCCCTCAAGTTTGATGTGCTCCTGGTTAAAGGCGAGTTTTGCTCCTGCTGCAAGTTTAATCTGCTCCTTAACCAAATCAACTCCAGTAACCATTTCAGTGACTCCATGTTCAACTTGTATCCTTGTATTTATCTCTATAAAAAAGAAGTTCTTATTTTTGTCAAGCAAAAATTCTACTGTGCCTGCACCTTCATATTTTGCAGCCGATACTGCTTTTACTGCTGCTTCTCCCATCTTTTCCCTCATCTCGTTATTTAAAGCAGGGCTGGGGGCTTCTTCCACAAGTTTTTGGTGTTTTCTTTGAATGCTGCAGTCCCTTTCTCCTAAATGCACAACATTTCCATAAGGATCCGCTAATATCTGGAATTCTATATGTCTTGGCCCTTCAATATATTTTTCAATATACAGGATCTTATTCCCAAAAGACATGAAAGCTTCTGCACTCGCACTTTCATAGGCATTTGCTAGATCTTCCCCTTTCCTTACTATTCTCATGCCTTTTCCGCCGCCGCCTGCTGTTGCCTTGATAATAACTGGAAATCCCAGTTTGTTGGCAAGTTTAAATGCATGTTTTTTGTTCTTCAGAGGCTTCATAATTCCTCCTATAACTTGAACGCCTGCCTTAAGGACAGTCTTCTTTGCTTTTACTTTATCGCCTAGGATCTCTATTGTTTTTGATGAAGGTCCTATAAATTTGATTTTGTTTTTCTCGCATAATTTTGCAAACTTTGCATTTTCCGCCAGAAAGCCGTAGCCAGGGTGTATCGCATCAGCCTTTGTCTTTTTTGCAATATTTATTATCTTGGCTATGTCAAGATAACTGACACTAGAGCCTATATAGCAGGCTTTATCTGCAAACTTAACTGCTAATGTGTCTTTATCCAGTTTAGAATAAACCAAGACGGTTTCTATCCCTAGTTCTCTGCAGGCCCTTATAACTCTTAAAGCAATTTCTCCCCGGTTAGCTATTAATACTCTCTTAAACGTTTCCTCTTTTGCTAGAATAGTATATTCTTTCTCGCTAAAGCTACTAACGCTTAAGCCCTTAGCAAGCATATCCATAAAGGTTTGGGAAGATTTGCTGCTTACTATCTTCTTTAACTGCCTTTCATCCATGCTTGGAATTTTTTTAATCAAACTAGAGGTTATTGTATTCCCAAGTTCAGCCAAATAAGTTTTTTTGAATATCTTTTTCCTTTTATCAACTGTAACAATATTGCTTTTAATTAAAGCATCAACTTCCTCATAGACCAAAGGTGCTACTTTTTTTAGTTTATTGAATAACTTTTTAAAGGCTTTATAAGAATATTCAGCAGGTATGAGGGCGGTATTCAGAGATGAAACTAATTTTCTCTTAATACCTTGGTCCTTATTCTTTCTCTTCGCCATAGTCTAATGTATTGGTTTTCATTTTATAAATATTTGCATATCTTGGGGCTAAGAAAAAGCGAATATTTATCTGGTATAATCCGGTTACATCTGTTGGTTTTGCAACCCAGATTGATACTGCTGGAAAGCGCTATCAAACTGCTGGGCAGCAGATACTATGATATTTTTGGCCTGCATGGCAGAATTTGCTGCAGTCTCAAAATCTTCACTTTCTTCAGCATTTTGCGCTTGTTGTAGTAACTGCGCAGCTTGGTTTATGCCTTGCTGCAATATATTAATTGTTTCCTGGGGGGCCTGGATGTTCTGCTTGGCGATGCTTTGGATGATATTGTTTGCGTCTGAAATTAAATTATCTACATGATCCTTAAGTTTAGAAGATACTTCTTTAACTGGCTCTTCTGATTTAAATTTCTTTAAAGCATCAACAGGATCGGATTTTCTAATTAACTTTTGTACATCCCTTAAGACCTTTTTTTCCTTGGAAACTTTGATTCCTAATGTTTCAGCGATAGAAATTTCATTCTCGAGTTTGTGTTCTTTTTTTTCAGCTGGGCGAAATTTGTTAAACAATACTCTGCTAATAAACACAGCGGGAAAGAAATTAAAAAATATTTCCACCGCTTCTCCAACAACAGGTATTAAGCTTATTGGAAGGAAATTTGTTGCTTCCCATGCAGCAAACATTGCAATAGGACCTCCTGTAATCTTTTTCTCTTTTTTAAAAATTAAAAACGCTGCAATCCAATCTCCGAAATCTAAT
>JASMFO010000014.1 GCA_030751755.1 Candidatus Woesearchaeota archaeon | reverse complement strand
AAATGGAAGCAGCGCAATCTCAATAAGAGGCATAAACCTTACAGGAATCAATAAAACAAAAACAGTCTTCCTTGAAAAGGTTAATACCACAGTTGATGCCGTTTGTATAAAGGATGTTGATACAGATTTTAGTAGTATCAGCTCTGCATGTGATGCAAGCAATGAGGTTTTGGTTGATTGTGACAATACAACAAGCGGCGGCTATGCTTGCTTTGATACCGAGACAAGATACAAGGTTACAGGGCTAAACCACTCTGCGATAAAGGAGCTTTGTCGTGATAAAGATGGGGATGGGTATGGTAGCGGCTGCAGTTTAGGCTCTGATTGCAACGATGATGATTCAAGCAAAAACACCGATTGCAGTACATCAAGCCCTAGCAGTACAAGCAGTGGAGGCGGAGGCGGAGGTGGTGGAGGCACCGTAACAGCAACTTCTGCAGGAATTGAAAAAACGCATTTCTACCAATCACTTATATCTGGACAAGAAATAAAAATTAATGTAAACAGGGATGCTATTGCATTTGAAAAAACAGAATTTACAGTAAATAAAGATCTGGAAGGAATTACAATAACAATAAGATTGCTGGAGGAAGATGATGCCCCCAACACAATAGAAAATGCCTACCAATATGTTGAGGTTGAGACTGATGGAATAACTGATAATGATATTAGCAATGTGAAGATTGATTTCAAAGTAAACAATTCATGGTTTACTGACAATAATTTTGATTCGGATACGGTCGTTTTAAACAGGTATGATGATGATTGGAAAAAGCTTTCCACCATAAAAATAAGCAAGACATCATATGAAGCTACAAGCCCTGGATTTTCATTGTTTGCTATAACTGCAGATAAGCTTAAGCAAAAAAAAATAGAAAGCAAAATAACTAAAAAGGCAGTTAATGAAACCAAAAAAACTGAAGCAAAAGATACAGACATAACAGGAATAGCTGTTGCAGAATCAAAGAAAACCATTTTCCCAGTAGGCATTGTAATAACTATTGTGGTTATTATCAGCGGTATATTGACTTACATCTCTATTTTAGGTATAGGAAAAAATAGAAAAACTTAGGCAACTTTAATCTCTTCAACCTTAAAATACCTTTTAACAATATCCTTAATTGAATTTATATTATGCCTGTCTCTACCAATTAACATTCCTTTTGTTTTTCTATCATCCACGTAAATGGTGACTACCCCCTCCTCTTCTTTTATCTCTTTGGCTTTAAGTGGGTAAATTAAATTCTGAATGAACTGAGAAACATCATTGTTAAACTCTGCCAACTTTATCTTTTTCTTCAAAGTGTTTTCAACCCTTTTTATATTAGAGCCTTGCTTTCCTATAGCCTTGCCCATCTCATTCTCATGCACAATAAAAAAAATGACATCATTTACAATACAATCTTTTACTTTTGCCCCACTTAGAGACTCAAAAAGAGACATATACTTCATTATATCTATATCATATTTTATCTTTACCACTTACTCTGCACCTTTTAATATAGATAAAACAGAAATAGAAAAAGGCTTTTTGCATATTACTCCCAGCTCATCATTGGGGTACCTAACTTTTAGAGTTTCAGTTTTGCTCAACCCAGAATAATAGTTTAAATCATTAAGCACCTTTTCAGAACAATTAGAGCTTATAATCACTTTTTCAACTTTGCCTAACTTAAGATTTTTAATAGTCCTCTCTGTACCTATCACAAAATTTTTTGTTTTGATAAGCTTCTTTATTCCAGTAGATGTGAGTGACTTTTTTTGTGGCATTTTTACCTATTTTATTTTTTTGATTTCATAACTAGATCAGGAACTCCTGTGCCTATAGGCACAGGCTGGTTAAGCATTACATTCTCCACAACAGAATTAAGCTCATCAACTTCTCCAACCAAAGCAGCGTTTATTATATGCTTTATTGGTGTTTCAAAACTGGCACGTGCTAAGGCAGAAGCTTTCTCGCTTACAACACCATATCTTGTAATACCTCTTATATTGCCAGAAACACATATTGTATCTGCAACAAGCATTATATGCCTTATATCTATATTAAAGCCTTGATTTTGTATTACCTTGAAAACTTCATCAATAATGGCCTGACGTGCAGCTTCTATACCTAAAACTTCCCAAATTTCAAAAATATTGTTGGTTGTTGTCCTGTAAGCATCCACACCTTCAAGTTGCAATACTTCTGAAAGATTTGAACCAGCAGTCATTATTATATATTCATCGCCTCTTTTTACCGGCAATACCTGGCTAATGGTTTTTACTCCCTTAATATGAACATCCTTAATTTTCTCCTTCGCCTTATATACTTCATTAAGGCTTTCTTCTTTGCTTCTGCTCCTCAATAAAATAGAATCCTTTTTGTCCTTTACATTAAACCCTTTAATCTGTTTGGAAACACCGTTTACTAAGTGTGAATTTGTCAGCCCAAGGCTTTTCATTTTTTCCTTATCCAGCTTTACCTCAATTTCAGATTCAACAAGACTTATAGAAAATTCCAGAGCTATATCGCTTAATTTTGTTTCTTTAAGGGATAATGCAAATTCCTTTATGTCCTTGCCTTTTGAATAGGGTGCATTAAGATATATTTCCATTGCCGGTGTCTGCAAGTTTTTTCTCCCATCAAGGATCTCTATGATTCTTGGAAGCCCTAGAGTAACATTCATCTCTGCTACACCTGCAAAATGGAATGTGTTTAATGTCATCTGCGTTCCCGGTTCTCCTATAGACTCTGCCGATATCACGCCAACTGCCTCTCCAGGATGTATTCTGGCATTTTCATACTCTACAACAGTATTATCAAGCACCTTCTTTAGCTTTGCCTGATTAATTCCGCCTTTCTTATCCACATAATCCTGTATATCCTCAAGTATTTTTTTAGGCAGCCTATCTGTATATTCATTCATTAACTTGTCCATTTTAACCCACCGATTTTATTATTCTCTTAACATTCAGGAATCCTTTCTCGGATTTTGAAACATCCATCCCATCTTCACCATAACTAAATTGTATTACTTTATTTGAAGCATCTCTCACACTACCGTCATGATTTACTCTTAAATCCTGCAAGGCATTTGAAAGTCTTCTGTATAAATATCCTGATTTTGGTGTTCTTAATGCAGTATCCATTAAACTATCTCTACCGGTCATCGCACCAAAAAAGAATTCTGTTGGCGTTAAACCAGTCTTAAATTTCTCACTTATAAAGCCTCTAGCCTCAGGACCTAAATCATGTTTTTTAAAAGCTGAGATAGTTCTTCCTGCAAAGCCTTTTTCTATTCTTTTGCCACGCATAGCCTGCTGGCCAACGCAAGCTGCCATCTGCGCTAGATTAAGCAAGTTTCCTCTAGCTCCTGATTTTGCCATTACCATTGTATGGGATTTCTTATCAGCAAAACTTGTAACTATCTCGCCAGTTTCATTTCTTGCCTTGTTTAAAGTTTCCAATATCCTTAGTTCAAGACTTTCTTCTAAAGTCTTGCCTGGAAATGATTCCAGCTTGTTGTCCTTATACATTCCTATTAAATTATCAACTTCTTTTTTTGTATTGTTAAGTATTTCTTTAACCTTTAAATTCGCATTTTCTGGAAGGTCTGTATCTGAGACAGCACATGTAAAACCAACCTTTAACAAGACTTCTATGCCGAGTCTAAAAATTTTTCCTAATAGGTCAATTGTAAAATCTTTTCCATATTTTTTGTGTATGTTCCTCAACAGCAACCCTGAACCTTCCCCAAGATTGGCTCTATCCATATAGCCTTCTACAAGTTGTCCATTTTTTATTGCAACCTCTTCATCCTCTCTTGTTTTTCCGGTAAAGTTGAAGTCTTCGGGTATTAGAGCAGAAAATACCTCTTTTCCATCAATCTTCTCCTTTCTTGGCAATCTTGAAAAGTTATCCATACCCACTGATGCCAAAAGGTCTATTGCCTCATTTTTTGTTAAAGTCATATCCTTTGTAAGCAAATAGTTTCCTGAGATTCCATCTTGCACACAGCCAATTATGCTTAAGCCGTATCTCAAGGAAATTAATTGCGTCTGTACTTCCATTAATATTTCAGCCTCTGCACGAGCTTCTTCTGTTTGTGGAATGTGTAAATTCATCTCATCGCCATCAAAATCGGCGTTGTATGGGTGGCACACACTAGGATTTAACCTCAATGTTTTTCCAGGCAATACCTTAATACGATGACACATCATTGACATTCTATGCAAGCTTGGCTGCCTATTAAAAATTGCTATGTCCCCGTCCATAAGGTGCCTTTCAATAATATAACCGGGCTGTATCTCTTCTAAAGAAGCTTCCTTTGTCTCATCAGTAATCTTCTTCTTTTTTCCATCCGGCCTTATTATATAATTTGCGCCAGGATATTTTTTAGGTCCTTTTTCTATGAATTTCTTCAAATGATCCATGTTCCATGTATTGATTCTTTCAGGCACTGTAAGCTTCATAGCTATTACATCAGGAACACCTACTTCATTAAGATCAATCATGGGATCAGGACTTATAACAGTCCTTGCGCAGAAGTTTGTTCTCTTGCCAGCTAAATTATGCCTTATCCTGCCTTCCTTGCTTTTTATTCTCTCTGTTAGTGTCTTTAACGGCTGGCCAGATCTATGGCGCGCAGGCGGTAGCTGGGAAATCGCATTATCAAAATATGTTGTTATATGATACTGCAGTAAATCCCACAAATCCTCTACTATGATTTCTGGCGCACCAGCATTTATATTTTCAAATAATCTCTGGTTTATTCTGACTATATCGCCAAGCTTATGCGTTAAATCATCTTCGCTTCTTTCCCCGCTTTCAAGAGTTATGCTAGGCCTCATTGTTACCGGAGGTATGGGGAGTAAAGTTAAAACTGTCCATTCTGGTCTTACATACTGGACAGATAGCCCAAATAAAAGCGCATCGTCATCAATAACTTTCTCAAGTCTCGCTCTTATTTCAATTGGACTTAATCTTTTATCATCCTCAATAAATGTTGTTGGCTTGTCCAGAGTAATTTTTTTCTGCCTTGCTTTGCAATGGGGGCATTTGTTAATTGTCTTTAAACTTGTTATTATGCTCTTTATTTTCTCCCTTCTTCCCTCAATTCCCTTCTCTTTTTCTGCTGCATCCAGACCTTCTTCGAATTTGCTTATCTTATTTTTTGGAATTAAAACCCTCCCACAATCCCTGCAGGTTGACTTCAAGACTGTCATAATTATATTAACAAACTTAATATGGATTACAGGCCTTGCCAGTTCTATGTAGCCAAAATGCCCAATACACTCCTTTAATTTTGAGCCGCATATCTTGCACCTTAAACCAGGGTCTATTACGCCCAGTCTTATGTCCATTAAGCCCCCATCGACAGGATAGCCTTCCTTATCATAAAGTTCTGGTGTAACTATCTTTGCAGAGGCCATATCCTTGATTATTTTGGGGCTTATTACAGAAAAAACAATGCTTTTTACCCTCTTATAGATGTGAGTTTCCTGTGGCTCTATAACTTCATCTTTCTTTTTCTCTTCTACTTTTAGCTCTGTTGTTTCTTCTGCAACTTCTGTTGCTGTCTTTTCCTCTTCTGCTTTGGTTTCTGTTTCCCCCTTGGCTTCTTCTACTGCTTTCTCTTCTACAACTTTTTCTTCTGTAGTAGCCTCTACTTTATCTGCTTTCTTTTCAGCTTTTGCAAGTTCATCAGCTTTTACTTTTTTTGCTGCCATTTTTTGATTTTTATAATTATTATTTTTAAATTGAAATTTTTTATTGCTTTTTTGTTTATTGCGTCTTTGTTCTGTTATTGCAAATTAATAATTAATACTTGTTCTCCAACTGCAATTTTTGGTATATCCCCAATGATTTAAATTCGTCAAGTATTAATTTGAATGCGTAACTTATCTCTACATCAGTTATATCTACATTTTCCCCGCATACAGGGCAGTAGCTTTTTCCCTTATAGTCATCCTTTATTGCTATAAGGC
>JASMFO010000013.1 GCA_030751755.1 Candidatus Woesearchaeota archaeon | reverse complement strand
TCCTAACATTTTTATAATAATAAGGGCCATGCCTCTTCCCTTTTTTGTGAACATACCTCTTATAAGCCAATAGAACCACCAAATTTTGTAGTGTAACCTACTTCTAAAGCAAGATTAGAACTCATTTTAGATAAGACTAATGATAGATTTATACAAACCACCTCTTTTTTAACTAAAATGAATACACCTCTTTTTTTAGCAGCAAAACAAACCTAAACTGCTGTAGTGTAACGTAGTGTAATCTATTTACACCAACCAACTTCTTTATATAAATATCTTTCGGAAGATTGCCTCCTCAACATACAAGAACAAGCTACTTTTACTTTTCCTTCTTTCCTCTTCTCTTTTTCCTAATGGAAACCAGCTTATAGGTCAGCATAGATATAACAATAGCAATTATGAATGTCAAAAATATCATTAGCGTTGTATTTTTTGTTATTGCTTCAACACCAACAAATATTTTTTTCTCTACAACACGGAAGAGCTGGCTTGAAACAGCAAAACTATCAACATACCTTATCTCTGCTACAACAACATAGCTTCCAGGCTCCATAGTTTCATGAATATTAAATGACTTTAGATATGAAATCTGTTTTTCAACAGCAAAAGTTTCTGTTTCCTCATAAATAATATTTCCTCTTAAGTCTTTGATGAAGTATGTGGCAAAAACATCAACTTGTTCAGGAGCCCCCACATTAAGCAATGTTATTTGGGCATTTAAATCATCTCCTGGCTCTACTTCAGAATACTCAGATGGAATGTCCAACTTTACATCAAATAAAACATGCTTAGACATTACCTCTAATATTACCGGAACTGATTTTTCAATATCCTCTGCGATTGCTATTATCTGACCAACAAATCCCCCCACACTGTTGCCTATAAATTCCAGAGTTACTTCTTTCTGTTCTCCAACCTCCACATCAACAGTGTTCTCAGATAAAGATACAAATTTGTCGATATCCTCTACTGTTAAAGAAACAGTTAGGTTTGATTCCCCCGTGTTTTTTATTGTCAATGTTTTTTCAGTAATTTCTCCTAATGTAAGCTTTGTTTTTATAGAACTTGGGCTTACACTATAGTCCTTTTCCTTTTTAAAGAAACCTCCACCCCCTGCCGCTGCTGCTGCGCCACCACCAGCAGCAGCCGCAGCCACAGCTGCAACTGGACAGGCACTGCTGGAGCATAAATTGCTGCAGCAATATCCTCCTTGACAGTGGCTGTCTAAGGTGCAAGGCTGATTATCCCCTAAAAGCCATGTGTGATAAAATCCAAATAGGTTTATGTATGTTGATGAATTAATTAGCCCGTTTATAAGCCCTGTTGCAACATAATTTTTATAGCTGCTGCTGTTTATTATTTCACCCCCGGTTGAGATTATCAAAGGAAAAAGCTTGAAATTCGTGCTGTTTGATTGGTAGGGGTAACAGGTAGATGCAGCTACAATAAACACAAAGAAAAAAATTAATACCTTTATGTTTCTCATCCTATCTTATTCACTTCCTGTCAAAGTATTTAATAATTTTCCTTAAATTCTTTGGTTTGCTATCCAATTATTCAACAAACTCCTTAAATCCCCATTATATTTTTATTTAACTCTTTGGAACAAAACCTTTAAATATAAGTTCATTTTCTTGAAAATTAAAATAGCGGGGTGGATATATGTTTAATGAACCTTTTCACAAATCATCAGCTTTCCATTACATTATAATCATATTGATAATAGCCACATTATTTGTTAGTGGGCTTGTTTTACTTGATGTTAAGCAGATAAAAGCATCTTTATTGCCGCAAACAATAGATGCCAATGATTTTCTTGCAAAGCTGACTGCTCATCCTGAAGCAAGCAGTTATGTTGGAATTTCTCCATTGAATATTATCCAGATAAACACCAATAATATTGATAACCTGCAGGCACAAATTGCCGGTTTAGATACGTCTTTCCTTGGAAGCTTTATTGTTCAATATACAGACTCTGTCGTGATTTATGATTACAATAATGATATTATTTTGGGCACTGTTAGCTTGCAGCAGCCTCAGCAGGCTGGCTTACCGGGAGATTTCCTTACTAAGCTGAATGCGCACCCTGAACTTGCTGGCTTGGAGACAGAGCAGCCTATAGGCGGCCAAATAGATCAGGCTTCTTTGGATAACTTGATGCAGCAATTCCCAGAAGTCTATGCAAATGCAAAGGTAGGAGATTTCTTATTGAGGTACACAACAAAGCTGATTATTTACGACTATAATACGGATGCAATTGTTAATGCAGTTAATTTGGGTTGATTATTTCTTTTAAACTAGAATATTATTTTACTTTAACCGCAGTCCCATATGCAAACATTTCAGAAGCCCCTTGCATTATCATTGACGTTGTAAATCTAACACCAATGATTGCATCAGCCTTTAAAT
>JASMFO010000012.1 GCA_030751755.1 Candidatus Woesearchaeota archaeon | reverse complement strand
TGCCATTTACCTGGTACAGGATTTCAAAAGTGTTTGTTGAAGTCTCATTTGTGGTGGTTGTATCCGCATAGGTTCCTAAGGTGGCATCTTTTATTCTTATGCTTACATTTGTTAGGTTATTGTTAAAGATTGTTGCAATATAGCTCTCTATACTCTCATTTATTATACTAAATGCAATCGGACCAGTCTGTGTGAATGTAATAACGCTGCTATTCCTAACATTACCAAAAGTGTCATTAACCGTTATTTTAATTCTATGCGTCCCAGGCGTAAAGTTGATGCTCCTAGACATAATTGAGGTGTTTTGACCTTGTGCACTTGTCAATATATCCGTACCATTATGCAGGGTATGATTCAATATAGTTGTTAAGCTTTTTTCAACATCATAATATCCAATAGTGTCTACCCTACTCATGCTATCAAATACAGAAACATTTACTTCCGTAATGTCTGAGACAGTTTGTCCTCCAGTAGGTGTATGGAATGTTATTGTTGGTCCTTTACCATCAACTGCAAACTGATAATGGGCTGATTGCGTATTCCCTGAATAATCACCTACTGTAATAGTAACTGTTTGGTTTGCTTCGGTATTTGCGCAGCTTGATATGTTCTGGAATGGATAGATAAAGGTAAGGTTTGCTGCAGTAAAATCCGAGTTTGAACTTGAAATAGTCTGTGTTGAGGCATTGCAGCTTGATGTCCAGGAGAAAGTCTTCATTACACCCGCTCCACTATCTACTGCTGTAAAGTTAATTCCTGTGTTCGCCGTTACATTTGATTGATTTACTGCTGAAAGTCCATTTTCCAAGCTACTTAGGCTTATTGTTGGTGTTCCCGTATCAACTGTAAAATCTCTTGATAAAGATGTATTAATATTGCCAGCACCATCAGTACAGTTTACGCTCCAGCTGTAAGTTCCATTGGACAAAGCTGATGACGTATTTAGGTGGTGCACCCCACTTGTTACATTCAATCCTGCAATAGATTCAGATACAGCTCCCCCTGAGCTTATGTTAATATCACAAGTGAAAGCGGTATCATTGTTATCCACTGCGGAAAAATTAAAGTCAACGGTAGTACTTGAAGTATTAAAAAGATTAATGGGGTTTGATAAATTTATAGGCCCGGGAACAGTTCCATCGCTTTCAACTAAATATATGATAGCAGGAGTAATATTAATGTTGTTAACAGAATCATTTATTTGGAAGGTAAAGTTAAGCACTTGTCCAATTTGATTTCCAGGTATTTTATAAGATAGATTTACTGCCGTGCCGTTACTCGCTGTCACTCCGCTTGTACCGCCAGTAGTATTGACTTCATTATCGGCAGTACCGCTAATATTTACAAAAAGCCTTACTCCTTTTATTACAGTAAATCGGTCTGAAGCGTTTACCGAAAAGTAAATTGTGTCTTCAGTAGCAAGAGCGGTATTTGAAGTGTTCCTAAGACTAGTAAATGCTGGCGGGGTTTTATCAATTGTGAAAAAACTTACGTCCGATTCATTATATGTTATTGTTGAGGAATTATCTTCAGACTCACACCACCAACCATAACTCCCTTCATTAAAAGATGTTGTCACATTGAAGATTACAGTTGAACTGCCAATTGTTGTTGTATTTATAGTTTGGTTCCTTACAGAGGTTGTATTACTTACGTCAAAACTGTTTAATACAGCGGAAGAATTGATAAACAAGGAAACATTCGTTACATTACGGGTTGTAGTATTCAAAGAACTAACATTACACTTAAACATCCCATTTGTCCCATTAAATCCACTCATACTTGGAAATGTTGAATCACCAAAACCAACAGTAGCACTCGCATTAGTATTATTCGTTGGAAATTCCATTTTTCCCATATGACTCCCCATAACCAATACAGAATAAATTACAAAGATAACAATAGAAACAATTAAAACGGATAGTACATCAACTTTACCCTCTTTTCCCATTTACACCCTCTTTTACAATTAAATTAATAACCCAAATTGTATTTAGATTATAGGTTATATTTAAATATTTTGATTGAGGTTGGAGTTTATGTTAAATAGTTTTGAAATTTTAAATTTTTTAAATAACTTTGCTTCTTTTGTTTCATAATTTTTTCTGGAATAATTCTAGAATAATATTTCTTTTAAATATTCTTATATGAATATTTCTGTCAGCAGATTATTTAAATAAGCAGCATCATAGTATTTTAAAAAATGAGACTGGAGGTGATAAAACTATTTGATTTTGAAACTATGAATATGGAAGACAAGATGGAGGAATTTAAGGACAAATAATTCCATATAATGACCTAGGTCATCTTTCTATTCCGGAAATAAGAATTCAAAAAGCAAAGTTTAAATATTTCTTTACTGACAACACTCTAGAATGGTAATAAAGAAGATAAGAGAAGCATTAGAAAAAAGAAGGCAGAGACGGGCAGAGGAGGTTGTTGAACAGAATCAGCTTGAGAGCTACAGGGAAAATGAGCAGATGCAGAAAGCAGAGCAGCTAAAAAAAGAAGCAGATAGGTTAGCGCATTTAAAGCAGTATAAAACTGCTATTGACGAGTACAATAAGGCTTTGGAAATTTACCCATTTAATGAAAAAGAAGCTATGTTCAAGAAGCCTGCAGAATTCTTCTTTAAGATTTACTACAACTTAGCCGCATCTTACTCTTTCCTGAATAAATTTGACAGATCAATAGAATATTTTGACAATGCTTTGAAAATAGAAAATATTGATGATGAAAACAGGACAAAAGCGTTAATGAGCAAGGGAAATTGTTACTACAGGACAAAACAGTTCGTCAAAGGAGACTATGAAGAAGGAGCCTATAAAATAAGGATGGAATCGGATTTTGATGTTGATGAAAAAACCATGGAAACATTCAAGAAGCTTGATGAAAAAGAAGGCTTGTTTAACCTTGCCTGGAAATGCTTTAACAAAACAACTGAACTTGACAGGAATAACGCAGATGCCTGGTACAAAAAAGGACATATGGAGTTCTTGATGGCCAAGGTAAAGGAGGCTATGCTGTCATTTGACAATGTTTTTGAAATACAGGGAAACTATGAGAACAAGGAAGGCATAGATCTTTTTGAAGACATAAGGATGGAAAAAGGAATAAAAGCAAAGCATTCAAAAATTTTGGAAACAGATATGAAGTTCAAGACAAAAACAGGCCATTATGTAAGAAGTAAAGCAGAGAAAATGATTGCTAATTTTTTGTTTGAGAGCAATTTAATCTTCCAGTATAATATGGCTATTTCGTGGGCTGACAAGGACGATTTCAAAGCAACCTTTTTCATTCCAAAGCTTGATTTGTATATAGAGCACTTTAAGTTTAATAATGTTAAAAATTATGAAAAATTAATGAAGTGGAAGATAAAGCAGTATGATAAGAAAAAGAAAAAGCTTGTTTGCACAACTTCTGAAGATGAGGCAAATATAGAAGAAACTTTAAAAATAAAATTAAAGCCTTATATTGTGTTGTAAAATGACTTTTGTATTTTTGTTTATTTTTTTTTGTTTATATTTTGGTTGTGGGCAATAATTCACTGCTTAAAGTCAAATCTAACTAGTGCCCAGAAACTTTTTTGGGTTATCATAATAATATTTTTTTGTATCATAGGAGTTCTGCTTTATTTTACATTTTCAAAATCAATAAGTGGGGGAAAAATGAAATCAAAAAAATTCAAAGGCAAAAAACTTTTTAGGAGCAGGAAAAACAGAATGATAGCCGGTGTTTGCGCTGGGTTTGGAAATTATTTAGGCGTGGATCCAACAGTTATTAGGCTTTTATGGGTTGCAGCTACTCTCATTACTCGTGGAGCAGGAATTTTAGCTTATATAATTGCATGGATTATTGTTCCGGAAGAGAAATAAAAAACATTAGTTGATTATTGTGTTGAGAAATTAAGAAATCAGTTCCCTAAGGATTAACAACTAATTCTTTAACATCTTTCTCTGTAGGTATTAAAGCTGCTTCCAAAACAACTTCTGCAACTTTTTCTGGTTTAAGCATTTTTTCTCTTTGAGGATCGTCTTTACTCATGTACGGGTCATGTATTGGAGTGTTAGTTTTGCTTGGGTAAACTGCTACAACAGAGATTCCTTTGTCTTTCAAATCCTCATGAACCGCGTTACTTAAACCAGCTTGCCCATACTTAGAGGCAGCATAAGCAACCCTGCCAGATTTAGTTTTCTTTACAGTACTTGTAATAATATTTACAATATTTCCTGATTTTTGTTTAATCATTATTGGAGCAGTTTCTTTGATAGTATTAAATGAGCCAGTCAAATTGAACTTTACTTGCTCATCAAAATCTTCATAAGAAGTATCCTCGATAGAACTCCATTTTACAATTCCTGCACTATTTACAAGAATATCTATTCTTCCATTATCTTTTATAACCTGGCTTATTACGGTGTAAACCTGATTTCTGTCCGTTATGTCCATAGAATAAGACTCTGCTTTTCCATTATTATTTTTAATTTCATTTTCTACTTCTTTCAATTTATCAATATTCCTGGCTGTTAATACAACTAATGCTCCTTCTTTTGCAAACAATAAAGCTGTTTCTTTTCCAATACCTGAAGAAGCTCCTGTTATTAATGCTGTTTTGTTTTGAAGTTGCATTTTAATATTTTTATTATTAATTATTATTTTTTATTTCATGATTATTTTTAATTATACTATTTTAACTTAATTTAACCCCGCTAAAATCACTCTTAATATCTTCTTTTTTACTCGAATTTTTAACAACATCCTCGAAAATAGGAATCTTAACCGGTATAGCAAACTTTGAGAAATTAGAGCTGATTAAAGCTTCTCCAATATCTAAAGAAGCAATAGTCCTATCATCTTCTGATAAATCCTGGCTAGCAGATTCA
>JASMFO010000011.1 GCA_030751755.1 Candidatus Woesearchaeota archaeon | reverse complement strand
AATTTTCAGGCAAAGAAATGTTTTTTTGGATATAGCTATGATTGCTTTAAGCGTGGTTTTTTTGGCTTTAATAGCTAAAATCAGGATTCCTTTATGGCCGGTTCCTATAACCATGCAGACTTTTGGTGTTTTCACAATAGCTTTTTTCTTTGGCTCGTGGAGAGGGGCAATAACTCTGATTGGTTACATATTGGCAGGTCTAGTAGGATTTGCAGTTTTTGCAGGCAACAAAACCGGACTGGAAGTATTTTACACCATAAAGGAAGGTGCTGCTGTGTTGGGGCCTTCTGCCGGATACATAATAGGTTTCGTATTTGCTGCATTCGCAGTCGGCTGGATGATAGAGAAAGGATACGGAAGAAACTGGAAGTCAATTTTATTTGTTCTTTTGGTTGGCGAAATTCTTATCTACGCTTTCGGGCTTCCATGGTTATGGTTAGCGCTTCCAAACCTTACCTTTTGGCAGATGCTGATGGCAGGGCTTATCCCATTCATTATAGGGGATGCGCTTAAGATGATCGGTGCTGCTGCATTGTTTCCTTACTTGTGGAAAGGTGCAGAAAAAATAAAAAGTTAATTATTCAATAACAATTAGAATATCATCTTTACTGACACTATCATTCTTTTTTACCTTTATTTCCTTTACTATACCAGACCTTTTTGCTATTATGTCGTTTTCCATCTTCATTGCTATAAGCTTGATTAAGGACTGACCTTCTCTTACTTTTTCCCCTTTATTTACTTTTACCTCATAGATTGTTCCCGGCAATGGCGCTGTAATGACACATTTTCCAGAATCTTCAATCTTCTCCTTTTTTACCCTGTTGAAGATAGAAGCCTGAGTATCTTGTGTAGATTCAACCTCATAAACATCTCCATTGCAATGGACAAGGATTTTTCCATCACCAGTTTCTTCAACCCTGACATCATACTCTTTGCCATCCACCTTAATGGTTATATCTTCCATTTTACAGGGGCATATTTCCGTGCTTTTTTGCTGGCCTTCTCTCTCTTTTATTTATTAACATTTCCAGGCAGTTGATTAATGTCTTTCTTGTGTTCTTCGGTTCTGTTATTATGTCCACTTCACCATGCTTTGCTGCTTCGTATGGATTTAGAAATTTCTCTTTATACTCTTTTACTTTAGCAGCTTTGTTTTTTTCTTTTCTAAAGATTATATTCACTGCCTGCTCTGCCCCCATTACAGCTATTTCAGCTTGAGGCCATGCAATTACCTTGTCAAATCCCATATCCTTACTTACTAATGCAATGTAAGCACCACCATAGGCTTTTCTCATAACTAAGCTTATCTTAGGCACTGTAGCTTCAGAATAAGCATAAAGTACTTTTGCACCATGCCTTATTATTCCGTTATGTTCTTGGTTTACACCTGGAAGATACCCTGTAACGTCTACTAAATTTATTATTGGGATGTTAAAGCTGTCACAAAATCTTACAAACCTTGCAATCTTATTAGAGCTGTTTATGTCTAAACAACCAGCAAGTATTTTTGGCTGATTTGCCACTATTCCTATTGTGTTGTTGTTTAGTCTTGCTAAGCCTACAACTGCATTTTGAGCATATAATGGCTGTATTTCAAGGAAAGTGTTTTTATCTATAATCTCTTCTATAATACTTTTGACATCATAAGATTTCTTTGAGTCTTTTGGTATTATGTCTTTTAATCTTGAGTTTATTCTATTTTGGTTATCATTTGTGTTTATTACTGGTGGATTTTCCATATTGTTCTGAGGCAGGTAGCTTAGCAGTAATTTAATTGTTTCAAAGGATTCCTTTTCATTTTCTGATATGAAATGAGCTACACCTGATTTTTCATTATGTACTAAAGGCCCTCCTAAACCATTAAAGTCTATGCTTTCACCTGTAACGCTTTTTATCACATCCGGACCAGTAATGAACATGTTGCTTATCTTTTTGGTCATGAAGACAAAATCAGTCAATGCCGGGCTGTAAACAGCAATTCCAGCGCATGGCCCCAATATAACAGAAATCTGAGGTATAACGCCAGAAGCAAGAGTATTTGCTTTGAAGATTAAACCACCAGTATCTAAACCACGTATCCCTTCCTGGATTCTTGCTCCACCAGAGTCAAATAAGCCAATAGTTGGGCATCCAATCTTTAATGCATGCTGCATTATCTCAGCAATTTTTAAATTGTGCATCTCTCCCATTGAACCCCCCATGAAGGTAAAATCCTGAGCATATATACAAACTGGCTTTCCATTAATCTTACCATAACCTGTTATAACACCATCTCCTGCTTTCTTCTTATTCTGTAAATCATAATTATGGCTCTTTAATTCAGCTAATTCGTTCAGCTCTGTAAATGAACTTTTATCCAGAAGTATCTCAATCCTTTCTCTTGCTGTCAGCCTGCCTTTAGCATGCTGTTTTTTAATTGATTCTTTATCTGCATTAGAGCCATTTACCATATATTTAACCACCCTTAGAGCCTAGAAGTTAGCTATATCGCTTTAAAAATGTTGTGGAAAATGGAGTTTTGGTGAAGAAAAAGGATACTTAACAGATGTTAGATACCATTCCCCCAACCACAAATACACAACCCCTTCCAAAAACTTAAATAATATAGGATAATTCAAAGTAAAAAATCGTTTAAATGAGCTTTCTTTGCTTGTTTTTTCGATAATATGGGGTTGATTTTTATGGCTGTAAAGAATGGGGATAAGATAAAGGTTGAATATACTGGAACATTGGATGATGGAACTGTTTTTGACACTTCAAAAGAAAAAGAGCCTTTAGAATTTGAAGTTGGTTCTGGCCAGATAATAAAAGGTTTTGATGAAGCAGTTGTGGGAATGGAAAAAGGAGAAGAAAAAAGCATTAAAATAGAGTCAAAGGATGCTTATGGAGACCCAAACCCAGAGTTGACAAAAAAAATACCAAGAGAACACTTGCCTAAGGAGCAGGAACTAAAACCGGGAATGATGCTTAGATTAAAAACACCCGATGGCAGACAAATTCCAGCAAAGATAACTGGAGTCACAGATAAAGAGATAACAATTGACTTAAATCACCCCTTAGCTGGAAAAAGCCTGAATTTCAAGGTCAAGATTGTAGAAGCTTAGAACAACCTAAATCCGCGACCTTCTTTTGTCCCTAGAATCCCCCCTTCAACTATCTTGAAAGTTATTGATTTTTCAGCCTCAATTGCTCTATGTTTTTTAACGATAGCAAGCCTATTGCCCGAAGGAGTTATTTGTAATTCAATTAAACATTTGCTTCCATATCTTAATAAATCACCGCCAACTAGGTTAACCTTGTCTTTGTCTTCAAAATCAGCATAAACCTGATTAGTAATCAGGACAGGAATGTGTTTTTTACCTGCAATCTGCTTGAGGTAAGCAAGCTGCATACCCAAGTCCTTATTTGTCTCATAGATATCTCCATTCTTTCCTAACTCCAACCTATAAAGCATTGCTACCGAATCAAATATGATCAAGCCTACTTTGTTATTTACAATATCTTTCAGCTTCTCAAAGGTTTTTTTCTGCCCCTCAAAAGAAGCAGGTTTTAAGAAAACAATATTGTTCAATACTTTTGCATAGTTTAGATTAATTGCTGAGCATATCTGCTTAAATCTATCTAAAGAAAAATTATTTTCTGTGTCAACATAAATTACCTTTTTTTTAAGTCTGGCTACATTTATACAGCAAAGAATGCATAAATTAGTCTTTCCAGAACCTGCAGGGCCATATAAGGTTGTTATTATATCTTTTTCATAGCCTCCATCAAGCATCTTGTCCAAAATCCTGCTTCCAGTAGGTATTTTTTCCATATTTCCAAGGTAATACGATTAATTATTAATCTTTTTCTAATTATCTGATGTAAAAATATAATATTCGCATTGTGCGTGCTTTGTATTGGATACTAGGACAAATTTTTCTTTAAGCAAATCAATAAAGGCATTATGTTTCCGGTTACAAGCAATATCGGGACTTGGACAAGGCAATAAATCACAAGTATTGAGCAAAACATGTTCCGCATTATCAACATTATCAACTAAAAAATCAATCTTCTCTGAATTATAAAGGGGATAATAAATAAGCTCATCTGCTTTATTGTCAGAATAAGCTATAAACGCAGGATTTGAAATCCATAATCCACCCACAATTCCCTTGTTACCAATATAATTATGAAATACCTCCAAATTATCCTCATACATGTCAAATCTTAATTTAGGTACATTAAAAATAAAAAAAACAATTAATAATAAAGATAAAATCAATGTTTTATTTTTTTTAAAATTATTAACAAAACCAAGTAAACCATAGGCGGTTAATATGTAAAGAAACGGCAATGCAGTAATTAGTAGCCTCATCTCCTTATGTGCAACTAAATTATAAGGAACAAAAACAAATAAAAACAATAAAACCAAAGCAACCTTATCCAAAGAAGGCCTCTTAAAAACAAAGACTAAACCTAAAACAGCAAACAAAACCAAAACATTCCCCTTCACCAAATTAACAAAATAAAAGTAAAATGGCTGCGAAAAAACCCAGCCAGTATATTCTGACATCCATGATTGCAGTAAGAAAGGATAGAAGGGATTATCATAAAGAATATAATTTGATATTAAATAAGGAACAACAGGAATCAAGAAATACAAAGAAAAATAAAACAATGTCCTATAATGTTCTTTTCCCCTCACAAAATAATAAAACAGCAATAAAATCAAAGGGATAAAAGCAAATATCTGAAAAAACCTAGTCATAAACGCAATACCTAAAAACAAGGCTGAGAAATTGTACCTTTTCTTTACAAAAAAATAAAAACCAAGCAAAACAAAAAATGCAGAGGGAATTTCTGTATGTAATATATTATTAAAAAGGAAGAATGTTTGAGACAAAAAAAGAAATAAAGAAGCAATAATCGCAATTTTTTTATTAAATAAGTCCTTGGCAATAAGATAAGTTAACAATAAAACACCAGAACTGAAAAATACTACCAATAATTTCCCAAAGAAAACATAACCCCTTTCCCAGAAAAATCCCAACATTAAAGGCCATACCAAAGGTCTGGAAGGTTCCCACAAACCCGCTTCCCCAGAAGAATAGATGTACTTGCCCATCCCCAAATATACAGAAGAATCCCACCATATATCATGAGAAACAAATAAAGAAAATATTTTTACAACAAAGAATAATAAAAAAATTATTAAAAATACCTTATGATGCTTTAATACCCTCATATTTAGCACATAAAAAAAGTTATTATTTAATTTTTTCCCAAGAACATATGGATAGGTTCCTATAATCACAAAGTCTGGCTGTTAACTGGTTCTTATCATGTAAGCTGCAATAAGTGTCGTCTTCTATGACTATGCAGGGATAGGAATCGATGCTATAGAACAATTCAAGTGTATCTATAGAAGGAAGTTCTAAATTAGAATCAAAGGAAAAAATAGCTATCTCAGAATCTATCTCTTTATTCAAATCCGTCAAAACAAAAGCTTGGTCGTCACAATGCAGACAATCCTCTTTTTTCTTATAAAAATAGAGTATGACTGTTTGGTTGAACTCGCACCAGTCTTTCATCCCTTTAAGCATTGAAAGGTATATCACTTCGTTCCTGTTAAACTTTTTTTTCTGGTCAATGTAAAAAGGGTCCATGATAAATTTCTCAGTAACTTCCCTATATCTATCAATTTTTATTCCAGTATCCCAAAGGGTTTTGTCCATATGAGCTAGCCTTTTTTCCAAAGACAGGCATGTCATGTCTTTTCCAAAAGCATCTGACATCAATGATAAAGCCTGTATTTCCTGATACTCATCAATAACCTGTTCCATCCTCTCGATAACAACCCTCTCTCTTTGTGTATTTAAAAACATATTAAATGAGTAAATAGAAATAAACAGCATTACTGTTATTATGGCTGCTGTAATGAAAATCCCCTTATTAGCTACCATCTTACTTTCTTCCTAAACAATGCAAGGAAAAACGAACAAAGCCAGAAGAACTGGTACATGAAAAAGAGCAGAAAATATCCAAAATAAACAGAAACCTTCTTCTTTTGTGCATTCCTCGTAGCATTTAACCCGAATGTGACCAAAATTATCATGCCTATAATACCAAAAACCCCAAAAAATACAAATATGCTCATGTTAAGGATATCAAAATTCCATAACAGATTGGAGAAAAAATTATAATTTGTGAGAGAATAAAAAGAAAAGTTCCTTATAATGTTGGAAAAGAAAAGATAAAGAGACAATAAAAACAACCCCAAACCCAAGATTATCAATGCATAATTAAATGGCACAAAGTAGCCAAATAAGCCAGCTCTTTTCCTAAACGAAATATCCTTATGCTGCCAAAATGTAAGCAGGGCTCCGGAATACCATCTTCTCCTCTGCCTGTATAGGCCCTTAAAGTTATGCGGAGTTATAGTTCTTACGCAAGTGTTCATGCAATTAGTTATCTTATAATCAGCCTTATGGATCCTATAAGCTATTTCCAGGTCTTCTGTAATGTTATTCTTATCAAACCCATTAATTTCCTTAAGGACCAATTTCCTGTAAATAGAGAATGGCCCTGGTGTAACATGGATGCAATTAAAGGATGAAAAAACTTTCAAAAAAAGGGAAAGCCCAAGTATGTACTCAATTTGTATTATCTTTTGTAGAAAATTATTAGCATTCTTTACCTCAACAGAAACTGTTACAGCCCCCATTTCCTTATCCTCAAAATAAGGGAGAGTCTTTTTTAGTACATCTTCCAGTACAATAGAGTCAGCATCCATGCATGCAACAAATTCTCCTCTAGCTAAAGAAATTCCCTGATTTAAACAAGCAGCCTTGCCTTTATTTTTTTCATTATCAACAAAAATGATATGTTTTCCATCAGCATATTTCTTTACAATCTCGCTTGTTTTGTCTACACTACCATCATTTAAAATAATAACTTCATATAACTCTTTGGGATAATCAATTGATTTTAGTGATTCTATGGATTCAGAAATCTTCTTCTCTTCATTATAGGCAGACATAACTATGCTTACTTTAGGCAGTTCCTTATTTTCGTTAAGTTCAGGAGAATCATAAAGCCTATCTCTGTTTCTGAATAATGCCAGCAGGAAAACTACAATAAAATAAGTGGATAAAAACCATACAATATAAACCAATATCGTGTAACCGGGATCCATTTTATTGAACATACCTTTATATAACTGTATATTTAAAACTTTACATTTATTTTTTCCCTATTTTAATTAAGTCTCCTATTGTAAACGAGTTTGTTTTTGTCTTAGTCTGTTTTTCGTGGCTTTCTTTGTAATCTTCAACCAGCCTTATTTTGAGAAATCTGCCAATCTTCTTTGCAAGCGCTATCGAAGGCTCAAAATTCCCAGATTCTATTTTCTGTACTAAGGACTCTTTCTCATTTATCTTTTTTGCGAATTCCTCCTGCTTTAGACCCAAACTTTCTCTCTTCTTTCTTATCTTTTCTGCGTAACCATCTATTATAATATCCATTACCTCTGATTCTGGTTCTCTTTTTGCGTCCTTTTGAATTGTTTTATCAGGAATTTGCTCAACAACACCAGTTACTTTTCCAAATTTGCTGCATTCATGGCATACAGCAAGTTGAGCATCCTCTATTACTGCTTTGTATAATTTTCCAGGAGAACCGCACATGTCGCATTTCATTTAAACACCAATTATTGTAACAGTAACTTTCCTGTTTTTTCTTGGGCCATCCAATTCTACAAACATAGGAGCTTGCCACACACCTAATTGTAATTCTCCATTTTTTATAGGTATTGTTTCAGAAGGTCCTAATATTGTAGACTTTATATGGGAAGCAGCATTACCATCTATACCATCATGTCTCCATATACCTTCTTTAACCAGTCTGTTTAGCGCATCTATAGTATCAAGACAGATATTTGGGTCAGCGTTCTCATTTATTATTATAGCGGCAGTTGCGTGCATTGCAAAAACATTGCATAAACCTTCTTTTATCCCTGATTTTTTAACAATAGCATTGACTTTGTCTGTTATATCTACCAATTCCTGCTTTTTTGATGTCGAGATTGCGATTATTTCTTGCATTAGAGTAAGATTGGTAATATCCAATTTTAAATATTTTTCTTTTTGACAAGGTAGTATAGATAATGTTTAAAAACAATCATTTATTCTCGCCCTCTATGAAAACAATAATAGTTGGTGGTACCCCCGGTACAGGCAAAACTACATTAGCAAAAAGGCTAGCAAAAAAATTGAATTTTCATTATTTAGATGTAAATAAAATAATAGAAAAATATAATATTTCAGAAGGATATGATAAAAAAAGAGATACAAAAATTAT
>JASMFO010000010.1 GCA_030751755.1 Candidatus Woesearchaeota archaeon | reverse complement strand
TCAAAAAATTTTATTGGTTTTGATGTTTTGATTTACCATGGCTACTCTTTTGATTTTTATTTTGCAGAAGTGGAATCGATAAGGAATAAAGGAGGGTATGATAGAGCAGACCTTTTAATGAAATTTTTGCTGCAAAAAAGGCATTTAGCGCCGTCGTATACATCAACCTTATATGTCCCCGACACAACATCAGATTTTTTAGTGATAGATAAAGTTCCAGATTTTTTTGTTAGCGGGCATATACACAAAGCAACAGCAGCAAACTACAAAAACACAACATTAATTTCGGGAAGCTGCTGGCAGAGCAAAACAGCATTTCAGGAAAAAGTAGGTCATACCCCAGAACCAAGCAGAGTCCCAATAGTAAATTTACAGACCAGACATATAAAAATACTAAAGTTTGGAAAATAGATAATAAAAATGAAAGAAGAACTGGAAGATTATTTCAAAGAAATAGAAAATAAAGTTGCAGGTATATACAAGGTAGCAAACAAAGCAAGGAAAAAAGGTTTTGACCCAGAAGAAGAAGTTGCTATACCATTAGCTAAAAACATGGCCGAAAGGGTAGAGGGATTAGTTGGAGCTCTAATACCAGATATGATAAATTCCGGCTTATCAAAAAGGATACAAGGAATAGAAAAAGAATATGGGAAACTAGATTGGAGAGTGGCCCTTTCTATAGCCCTGGAAGTTGTTCATGAGAAATTCTGTAAATTTGAAAATAAAGTAAAAGCCATGGAAGCAGGAATAAGAGTTGGTTTGGCTTACTTAACTCTGGGTGTAGTTTCAAGCCCCCTAGAGGGATTTGTAGAGTTAAAATTAAAGAAAAGAAAAGATGGAAAAGAATATTTTTGCTTGATGTACTCTGGACCTATAAGAAGTGCAGGCGGAACTGCCGGGGCATTTTCTGTTGTTATAGCAGACTATATACGGAAAAACATGGGTTATGATTTATATGATGCCACAGAAAAAGAAATAAGACGCATGGTCACAGAGCTTTATGATTATCATGAAAGAGTTACAAATTTACAATATTTACCTAATGAAAAAGAGATTAGGTTTCTCGTTAAAAATTTACCTGTGCAGATAGACGGAGATCCTTCTGAAAAAATAGAGGTTTCTAATTATAAAGATCTGGATAGAATTGAAACAAACCAAATAAGAAGTGGGCCTTGTCTTGTTTTGGGGGAGTGTCTAGCACAAAAGGCATCAAAACTTTGGGGTACTATGTCTAGATGGTCAGACAATCTAGGCTTAGAGCACTGGTCATTTCTAGAAAATTTTCTTTCTCTACAGAAGAACATTAAAGCAAAAAACAAACCAAGTACAAAAAAAATATTACCAGTATATACTTTTATCGAGGATTTGGTAGCGGGCAGACCTGTCTTGACATACCCCTTAGCAGCAGGAGGGTTTAGGTTAAGGTACGGAAGAAATAGAATTTCTGGTTACTCCGCAACATCAATACACCCCTCTACTATGCATATATTAAAAAATTATCTAGCAACAGGAACACAACTTAAGCTAGAGAGACCTGGAAAAGCCACAGCAATAACGGTTTGCGATACTATTGAAGGTCCTATTGTGAAACTGAAAGATGATAGCGTCTTAAGATTGGATGATGAGAAAATCACAAAAAAACTAGTAAATGAGATAAAAGAAATATTGTTTTTAGGAGACATCTTAATAAGCTATGGAGATTTCTATAATAGGGCCCACACACTATTACCCCCAGGTTATTGTGAAGAATGGTGGGCATTAGAAGTTGAGCACGCCACCGTAAAATTATTCGGAACTTTAGATTTGGATAAGTTAGCATTGTTACTAGAGATTGAAATACCCCACTTAGAAAAACTGTTTAAAGACCCCATAAACACCAAATTAGACGCAAAAACTGCATTCACCATCTCAAGAAAACTAAACGTTCCTTTACATCCAAAATACACATATCATTGGGGTCTTATTTCAATAGAAGACTTCATTTATCTATTTAAACAAGTTATAGATTCAAAAATCTCACTAAACAACGATGCAGCAACAAAATTAGTCATGAAGTATAACGAGCCTCTAAAGTTAATCCTCGATAATTTAGGCCTTCCACATCTGATTGCAAATAAAGAATTTATAGTTGTAGAAGATGATGATGCTCATACTATTTCTGAAATTTTTAATTTGAAAGAGAAACAAGAAAGCACTATGTTCGAAATAAGTCCAAAAGATAATAATGAAACCCTCTCCCTTATAAACCGAGTTTGCGGTATCAAAATCAAAGACAAATCTGGAGTTTTTATAGGAGCAAGAATGGGTAGGCCAGAAAAGGCCAAAATGAGGAAGTTAACTGGAAGCCCGCATGTATTATTCCCAATAGGAGAAGAAGGCGGCAGATTAAGGTCTTTCCAAAGCACTTTTGAGGGCAATAAAGTAACAGCAGAATTTCCGATTTTTTATTGTAAGAAGTGTAACAAAAAAACAATATTTAGTGTATGTGAAACTTGTGATGGGAAAACAGAAAAGAGATATCACTGCAGCACATGCGGAATAACAGAAAGTAAAGAATGCAAGCACGGCTATACTGCTAGTTATTTAAAACAGACAATAAATATGAAATCCTATTTTGATACTTATATAAAAAAACTGAATATTAAAGTATACCCAGACCTTATAAAAGGAGTCAGGGGGACATCAAATAAAGACCACATACCCGAGCATTTCATAAAAGGGGTCTTTAGGGCAAAATATGACCTCCATGTTAATAAGGAAGGTACAATAAGATATGATATGACTCAACTACCTATAACACATTTCAATCCCAAAGAAACCAATACTTCTGTTGAAAAACTTAGAGAACTGGGTTACAAAAAAGATATATCTGGTGCTGAGCTTGTAGATGAAGAGCAAATACTTGAGCTAATGCCCCAAGACGTGATACTGCCTAGTTGCAACGAAAGCCCGGAATTGGGGGCTGAGAAAATTCTTCTAAAAACCTCTTTTTTTATTGATGATTTACTTCAAGAGTTTTATAAGATTCGTAGGTTTTATAATATGAAATCTGAGAAAGACCTTCTAGGGACTTTAGTTGCAGTTCTTGCCCCACACACCTCTGCTGCGGGGGTAGGTAGAATTATAGGTTTTTCAAAAACACAAGGGTTCTTTGCTCACCCAATGTTTCATGCTTCTACTAGAAGGGACTGTGATGGAGATGAATGTTCAATAATGTTGCTTATGGATGTATTACTAAACTTTTCAAAACAATACTTACCCGGTAAAAGAGGATCCACACAAGATGCTCCACTAGTCTTAACATCCAAACTGATACCCTCAGAAGTAGATGATATGGTATTTGACTTGGATGTATGTTGGAGATATCCTTTGGAGTTCTATGATGCATGTGTTAATTTTAAACAACCACGAGAGATTGAAATGGAGCAATTTGGCAAAAGATTAGACACAGATAGACAGTACCATGGTCTTGGTTTTACCCATAATGTCTCTAACCTAAATAAAGGAGTAATATGCTCTGCCTATAAGACTCTCCCATCAATGGAAGAAAAACTCAAAGGCCAAATGGAGCTTGCTGATAAAATAAGGGCCGTTGACGAATCGGATGTTGCCAAATTAGTAATAGAAAAACACCTTATAAGAGATATACGGGGAAATTTAAGGAAATTCTCAATGCAGCAGTTTAGATGTACAACATGCAATGAAAAATATAGGAGACCACCTCTTGTAGGAAAATGTCTGAAATGTGATGGAAAAATAATATTCACAATATCTGAAGGCTCTATAATAAAATATCTTGAGCCAGCGATTTCTTTGGCTGATAAGTATAACTTACCCCCATACCTAAAACAAAATTTGGAACTTACTAAGAGGAGTGTAGAAAGCTTATTTGGCAAAGAAAAAGAAAAACAAGAAGGGCTGGGCAGGTGGTTTGGGTAACCCTATAATTACACCTTAGACTTTATAGAATGCCTTGCACCGCATGCTGTGCATTTCAGGAAACTAAAACTTCCCTCTTTCTCTATTTTTGTATCTGGTTTGCCACACTCATAACAGAATACATAAGAGTTAGCATACTGCTTTATCTTTTCATTAATTCTGGATGCAGGAATTTTAGCACCAATTATGATACTTCCACTTTTTTTTACATCTCCTGGTGTTGCTAACTCTCTTAATATAAACTTCAACATATGTTCTGGCTGTCTGCCAAGAGTGTTCGCTATCTGCAAAAAATTACTTATTACCGTCCTACTGCCCTGTATATGGCCCTTTACATTGGGTATTTCAAATCTTTCTTTCTGAAAAACATGCTCTGGCAGTTCTTTCCTTACATCCTTTAAGAGTTTTTTATATTCCTCCATTTCCATTAGTAATTCCTATTAATATTTAAACTTAATTGTATGTAAACATTTTTAGGATTGTAATATTAAAAAAATATATAAATAGAGCATCTTAAAAATCTAGTATGGTGATAGAATCTTTACTTAACCCTTTAAAAGCAGAAAAGAAGCCATGGCAGATGTTTTTTATAGGATTTTTTTACTCTTCTATTGCTATACTTCTTTCTTTATGGATTTTTAAAGAAGAAGCAAGCCTGATAATGGTATTTTTTACTGTTATGGCGTGCATACCCCTTGTTTATAACACAATGAGACTGGAAGAAAACAAAGATTTAGAGATATCAAAAGAAATGGCTCTTTTAAAAGAGCATAATAAAGCTATTATTTTTTTGATGTTCCTTTTTTTTGGTATAACTTTGTCTTTTGTAGCCTGGTACATTTTTTTACCCTCCGAAGATTTAAACTTTGTTTTTGATAAGCAAATCACTACAATACAATCAATAACTAACCAAGCATCTGGCAATGCTTACCAACAATTTTCAACATTTTCAAAAATACTTTTCAACAATATAAAGGTTTTAGTGTTTGCAATACTATTCGCTTTCATCTATGGGGCAGGAGCAATTTTTATTTTAACATGGAATGCCAGCGTCATAGGAACGGCTATAGGCAATTTCATTAGGACAAATATAAGTCAATATGCGGGTTTATTGGGGTTTGAAAAATTTTCAAGCTATTTTGGTGTTGCATCAATAGGCCTCCTTAGGTATATTTTGCATGGAATTCCAGAAATAATTGCTTATTTTTACGGAGGATTGGCTGGGGGTATAATCTCTGTAGCTATAATAAAAAAACATTATAAGGATGAAAAATTTTTTCATATCATTTTCGACATATCAGAGCTGCTTGTAATATCCATTATGTTCTTGCTGATAGCAGCTTTCATAGAAGTTTACATAACCCCTTTATTATTCTAATACCTTTAACTTTCCAGGCTTAACTTCAAAAATATCCCCCCCTTTTAGAAGCATATCAATTATCTTATCCATATCTTTAATGTTTTTTGATGAGAGTTCTTCAATAGAAACACCATTTCCATTATCAAATTGTCTTATAAGCTTAACAACTTTATTTGTAGGAGTCAAATCAACAATTTCTTCAGTAATCTTCTCGTTATTTGAAGTAACCTTATTTGAAAAAACATCATCTTTTATAACATTTTTCTCAAACTCTAATTTTCTTACCTTTGCCCAAATAGGGTTGATCTTTTTTATAGTTTCAATAATTATGTATTTTTCTGAAGAAAATTCTCTCGGTCTGCCAATTATAAGCACAATATCCCCTACATCCACTTTATCCAACAACACATTCTCTTCAAAAACTCTAGTAGAGATTCTACCAGTACCATCATCTATCATTATAGTCTTATAATTGTCCAGCCCTAATTTTTGGACTATTACCCCCACAACATTAACTCTAGAAATTTTTTTTTCATTCATCTCAAGGTAATTTGAAGCAGACCCTTCAGTTTTTGTGTACTTAGAATTCAATATGTCCCTTACTCTTACTTTATACGCAGTTTGCCTTTTCTGAAATTTTTGCTCTATGTCTGGCAAGAAATCCACACCCCCCATAGGGAGTGTTATTCTAATTTATATATTTTGCCTTAATTACATTATATTTTGCTTAGGAATCCCCTACGGGGTTCAAATATTTCTCCAACCCTCTTCAATTTCTCCAAAACCTCTTCTACCTTCCCTTCATCAACACCTTTACTTTTGGCCTCTGCGATTACATCATCAATTGGAATAGCTTTCCCAACCTTATTTTCTAAGTCGGTTATGATATCTTTAATTACAATTATATGGCTTCTTTGAGACGCAGAAATTCCTGTCGCTATCCTATCAATATCTATCTTTCCGGTTTCTTTATCTAAACCAACTTCCATCAAACAATATTCAATAAGGCCTATAGCTCTTTTTGCATCGCTTTCTGTTGCTTTATCACTTAACCTCAATCTCGCAGTTGCTTCTGTGAGCCTTACAAGAGCTTCTAATTGTCTTGCTGAAATAGGAATTGCTTTTATGCCCCCCTCTTCGCTACCACTAGTACGCATTTTAAGATAAAACTCTTTTATTTCCTGCAAAGCATTATTTGTGATAGTAGGAACAACCTTTTGCTTTGCATATGCAATATATTTTCTTAGAAATTCTGTTGATATTTCCGGCTCATAAAAATCAGGATCCTGATGTAACTTAAGTATGTGGCTTGCCATCTTTTCATCTCTAGCCTCATCTGGCAAGTCCTTGATTGGGAAAATAAGGTCAAACCTGTTTATCAAAGTTGGAGGCATGTTTATCTGCTCTGCAATTATTCCAAATGGGTCAAACCTTCCGAATTTTGGGTTCGCAGCTGCAAGTACTGTAGTGCGTGAAATCAAAGTAGCCTGTATGTTTGCTTTTGAGATACTTACTGTTTGCTGTTCTAGTGCTTCATGCATAGCCGCTCTATCTTCAGAAATCATCTTATCCATCTCATCTATACAGCAAATACCGTTAGATGCTAAAACCAAAGCACCAGCTTCCAGGCTCCAACCCTTCAAAAATTCATCTTTTACAACAGCGGCAGTTAAACCAGCACCAGAAATGCCCCTACCAGATACATATCTCCCTTTTGGTGCTATTACACTTATTCTTTTTAGCATTGCGCTCTTTCCACTTCCAGGGTCACCAACAAGTAAAATATGTGTATCCCCCCTGCTAACAACCTTGTCGCTTCTCACCTTTCTGACACCACCAACAAGCTGCAATAATAGGGCTTCTTTCACTTTCCCATAACCATAAATAGAAGGAGCAAGAGAATTAACAAGCTTTGAATATAGCTCTGGATCTTGAGAAAGCTCAATTATTTTTTGCTCATCTTCCTCAGAGATTTTGACCTCATAAAAAGTCTCCTCAACTGTCTCAATATGGTTTGCTTCTACTATGATGTCAAATGTTGTCGATTTGGATCCTGTTTTTAATATGATGGGGACTTCTTTAATTATCCCAATAATACTCACCTTGCTGCCAGGATTTGTTTTTTTCTCGCTAAGCGGACTTACCAGATCATCCTTAAGAAAAATATTTATTCTCTTTGGCTGTTCACCACCTTCAAGGCTTTCAGGAACTTCTTCTAAGACAATACCCTGCGCATCAACAAGCTCTTTGCTTAGCATAACAAATTTTCCTTTTCTTCCACAACCACACTTTGTAGGCTCCTTAAAGCTTCCATTTAATTGCAATACATTGATTATATTGCCGCAAACAGGACATTCAAATTTTGCAGCAGTTACCTGAGGCCTTACATCAGATTTTTGCCTTACAATCCCCTCTGCATATATAAGTCTGCCAATATGTTTGCTCCTTATGTTTCTTATCATAATATTTTGGCTCTCTGGTAGATTCTTAAAACGCACTTTAAATCCAGCTATATTCTCCAAGTCAAATTGGGCTATAGCAATCTCTGCAGCCTTTATAGTGTCGTCTGGACTCTCTAATAGCCCATTGGCCAAATCAAGATCAAACTTAGAAAGATCTGCAAAGTCAACAACAACAAATTTATTATCTTTTCTCAGATTTTCAACGATTTGTGAATAGTAATAAGACTCTAAGAACTCTTGGAATTTTTTTATTTGTTCCGACGCATCCACATTAACTAATTCTTGCATAAATAAACTACCCCTTTTTGATTTAAAAATCTTACGCGTGAATGTCCAGTGCTATATAAAACAAATAAAAAAGAAAGATTAGGCCTTAACTTTCTTAAGATTCTCAATTAGTTTATCTAAAGCCATATGCACTTCTTTCTCGCTTTTAGTTCCAGTACAAACAATTTTTCCGTTGCTAAATAATAGGAATGTAGCTTGCGGATTATTCTTTGTAGGAGGCAATTTATACACTAAACCCGGAAACTGCTCTGGTTCATATTCAACATTCTGCAGTTTTGTTGCGAGCTCATTTAGGTTCAAATCCATCCCAACTCCACCAGAAGCAACAATATTCTGGATTTTTATTTCCGGTTTTATTTTAATCTTGATGTTTATCTTTTCTAGGCTTTTTATTATCTTCTTTATGCTTTCTTGGACCTTATCAATTGTCCTAGCACCTGTACAGACTACTTTACCGGAGCTAAAGATTAAAGCAGAGGTTTTAGGTTCTTTTATTCTTATAACAAGCCCAGGAAACTGCTCTGGGTTATATTCTGTATTGCTTAATGTAGCAGCCATCTTTTCTAAAGGTATATCATGCTCTAGAGAGGTAGAAACAACTATATTGACTATCTTTATATCCCTGGAAACCTTTTTAACCATTTTTACACCCCCAACTAAATAACATATTTATAAATGTTTAAAAACTAGGTTGTATTTAAATACTTTTGTTTTTAAATAGGCTGGTTTTGATATGAATATTAAGGAAAATATACCTCCTTCGTTTCCTATGGAACTTTGTATTTAATATAAGCCCAAATTGCCTTGTTTAATTAATGCAAAGTATATAAATGACTAATAAAATACTATTAATGAAATGATTGATATTGTAATACCAAAAAACAATGAAGAAGACTTTGTAGCAATAGCAGAAAAGCTGGGTTATAAAGGATTATGCTTTCTTTATAACTATAATGATTATTTAAACAAGCAGAAAAATTTTGAGACAAAGAAAATTAAAATTTATAGGGGAGTTCTAGCAGAGAATAAAAACATAAATAAAATCAAGAGTAAGCCAAAGAATGAAAAGGTTTTTGTCGTTGTTAGAAGCTCTAGTGATGACCGGAAAATAATAGAAGGGTCAAAAGCGCATATGATATTCTCTTTTGAGGATAATATAAAGAGAGATTTTATTCACCAAAGAGCTTCTGGGCTTAACCATATTTTATGTAAATTAGCAAATGAAAATGACATAATTATGGGTTTTTCATTGAGTTCTATTTTGAATACAGAAAATAAGCACGTAATTCTGGGGAGGATAGTACAAAACATAAAAATGTGCAGGAAATTCAAGGTAAAAACCGCAATTGCCTCTTTTGCCAATAACCCTTATGAAATGAAGAGTACGCACGATCTATCAAGTTTATTTTATATTCTAGGTTTTAAAAATCCACTTTTTTTAAGAGAGCAGGATATCGAGTAAATACCTAAAAAAGATATTCTGCCTTTTCTTAAGCCTATTCAAAACAATATTTTTAAATAGTAAGTTCCTTTTGGATATATAAGGCCTATTATATTGTTGAGGCTAAACTAAAAAAGAGGTACAAGAATTTTAGTAAGCTATAATACACTTACAAGAAGTACTTCTACTTAGCCTTGGAAAATAGTGCCTTTAACATTGAGATTGGATGTAAGATGGCTATAAAACATAAAAATTCCCAAATCACAATATTCCTTATAGTTGGAGTAGTTATAATCCTAACCGTCGCTATAGTTTTTGTTATAAGTAGATACTCAATCAAAAAAACAACAAAACAGGAAATAATTAATGCAAAGGAAGCAGTCTTTGATATACAACCAATAAAAAATTTTGTGGATGAATGCCTTTTTATTGTATCAAAAGAAGTTTTAAAGAAACATTTTGACAAAAACTCCACACAAGAGCAACTAGCAGCATTTGTAAGGGAAGATATTGATGCGTGTTTGGATTTTTCTGTATTTGAGATACAAGGATTTAACATCCTCAAAAAAGAATCTACAATTTTTGCTAGTATCAATGAGAATGATGTTACATTTAGAATGGAATACCCCATAATTATTAACAATCCCATTAGCAAGGAAAAAACAGAAATAAAGGATTTTTTAGTTAAACACGAAATAATCTAGAAAAAATATGATTAAAAAATCACAAATTAAATCGGTGTTTGTATTAATTTTAGTATTTACCTTACTTCTTACACCAACCTATGCAGTTTATACTACGCTTGAGAGCCCAGCAGATGATTTTGTTGACGATGATGGTTTTCTTGATTTAAGAGCAAACTGCACTCCAGTTTATGACGGAACAACCTCTTATAACATAACTAACTCCATCCTCTATTCTAATGTAAGTGGAACATGGGAACAAAAGAACACAATACAAGTTGAAAATCCTTTAGCAAATTCAACTTACCTTTTCAATTTTACAGATGTTTTAACTGGAATTGCTGAAGGAGAATTCAAGTGGAATGTTGAGTGTCACGAAGCTAATTCAACCAATGACGGTATTCCCATAAACAAAACCTTTGCAACAAACAAAACTATAAAAGTGGAATATGCAAAACCAACGGTTACAACAACTTCTCCGGAAGACGGAGCTTCTGATTCAGATGGGTACGAAATTGATGTTGTATGTACTTCTACTCCTGCTTCTGGGTGGAATATTACAAGTATAAGTTTGATTACAGACTTAAGTGGAAGCTGGACAATTAATCAAACACATACAATAACAGAACCTACACAAGATACAGAAGTTGCAGCTGACTTCGTAATAAATAAATTCGGCAATAACAGCATAGCAGACGGCACAAGTGTATTATTCAGTTGTTCGGCTACCCAAATTAAAAATAATTTGGAAGATGGTCCAATTTCAGAGAAATCATCATCAAACAGGACATTAAATATAGACTATTCTTTCCAGCAATGTGTAGATGGAAATTGTGACTTGGTGGGAAAGCGATGGTGTGGGGATAATGTATGGAAAGGCGGTACAAATTTTCAACAATATTGTTTGCATTGCAGCTATGCAGATATCACCTGTCCTGTATGTGAAGACAATACTTGTGACACAGATAACCAAAAATGGTGTGATAATGGTGACTGGTCCATAATAAATTATTGCAGCAATTGCAGCAATGTAGATTCCTATTGTGCTGAAACATGTGAAGATGGTACTTGCGATACCACAAACCGGAAGTGGTGTAATGAAGATGTGTGGGAAGAAACCAACTATTGTACCAATTGTGGGGATACAGATGCTAGCTGCTTATTTGAATGTTTAATTGATGTTTGCGACATAAAAAATAAAAAATGGTGTGATGGGGGCGTGTGGAAGCAAAATGATTATTACCCTCATTGCAACAATAAAGATTTTTATTATGGCACCAGCTGCCAGACCAGTATTTGCGATGCAATATACAATAAATGGTGCAATAATGCGGGTTATTGGCAGTCCCCTGATTATTGCGACAATTGTGAGGATTCAGATTGTTTAGGCACATGCCTCAATAATGCTTGTGATATAAATTCCAAACAATGGTGCAATAATGGAACATGGGACGATACAAATTATTGCGACAATTGCGGCACTAAAGATTATTCATGTTCAGTTGCTTGCCAGGAAAATATATGCGACACAACAACTGATAAATACTGCTTTAATGGACTTTGGAATGATACAAATTATTGCGACAATTGCGCTTTTTGGGATAGTGATTGCACAATAACCTGTGCAGAAGGGGAATGTGATACAATAAACAAAAGAGTATGCATAAACGGCGAATGGAACAGCACAACTGAAGATGTATACTGTTCTTTTTGCTCGTCTAAGGATGCAACCTGCGGAGTAGAATGCCTTAGTATAGCAGATGGTTGCTGCTTAAACACTTCAAATAATATTTGCGACATTGACTGCGCAATAAGCTTAGACCCGGACTGCGACAATTGCACTTCTGCTCAGGGAGACTGCTGTTTTCCAAAGAATGATACTATATGTGATTTAGACTGCGCTGCAGATTTTGACTATGATTGTACATCTGTTGGATGCAAAGATTCTGGAGCTTGTAAAATAGGCGTTGATTGTGAAGCTAATTCACAATGTGCCAGCAGATTTTGCTTTGACAATAAATGTGCTGAACAATGTGATGATGACATAAAAGATGGCAATGAAACAGGTGTAGATTGCGGAGGTAGTTGTGAGAAGTGCGCTAATTACAAAAAATGCGAACTCGATTCTGACTGCTTATCTGATTTTTGCTCTTCGGGAACATGCTTGGAAGAAGATACCTGTGATGACGGGATTTTAGGTGGCGATGAAACAGATGTAGATTGCGGAGGGTCATGTCAAAATAAATGTCAAGCAGGACTGGATTGTAATGAAGATAGAGACTGCGAATTCGATCTTGAGTGCATCTTTAACCTATGTTCAGAAAAAATAATCGAAGACGAACTTGTTGATGAGGAAAAAGACAGTGATGAGGATGGAATTACGGATGACTGGGAATCAAAACATGGGTTGGATATATATGATCCGTCTGATGCGGACCTTGATTTTGACGAGGATGAATTAACTAATTTGCAGGAATATACCTATGGAACAAATCCAAATAAAGCTGACAGCGATAATGACCGGGTCAGCGACAAAGAGGAAATAGAAGTAGGTACAGACCCACTAGATCCCATAAGCAAGCCGGGGGGGATTGGAGGGATATTATTGACCACCCTGGTTTTGATAATATTATTCGGAGCTGGAAGTTATGTTTTTTATTATCATAAGGATTGGTTCATTAAACCTAAAATTTCAGAGCCAAGCTTTGCTCCAGCATATGCCCCCATCCCACAAAAACAGAATATTCCCAAAAAACCAATTTTAAGAAAAAATTTAGTAAAACAGAGAATAAAAAGAATTGTAGAAAAAAAGAGAGCAGAAAAAGAAAGAAAAAGAAAAAAACTTTTTGAGGCTTTCACTGGAAAAAAGATGATAAAACCAGAAAAAAAAACCAAAAGAAAACACCCAATTTCCGCAGGTAAAGCAAGCAAAACAAAAAAAAGAGTTAAAAAAATAAAAAGCGATGTCTTTTACAAACTAAAAAAAATGTCTGAGGAAGAGGAAGAAAATCTGAAAAGAAAACGATAATTACAATTCATACAATTTCTTTTGTTTACTCAGATAAACTTAAATACCCTGGTTAGGTAAATTTTGTCATGAAAACCAAAAAAGGGGCGGTAGGGTTACAGTTCAATTGGATATTCATCCTGAGCGAAGCGAAGTTGAGAAGCGTATTAAGGCTCCGCACAAGCGCGAATTAGATTTTCACATCAACACCCAAAATCAAAATATTTATATATAACTTATTATGTAGAAGCAGTATCTAGATAAAGGGGTATAATGATGAACAAAAAATCACAAGGACTTTCTGTCAATTTAATCATAATAGTTGCAATAGCTTTAATCATTCTGGTTGTTGTGATAGCCATATTTACCGGAAGAATGGGCGGCTTTGTTGGAGGCCTGGATGAATCAAAGACATGCCAAAGTGCTTGTGCTGGGCTTAACAAAGGTTCCGATGACGACGCTACTTGTACTGGCGGACAAAAATTGCCTGGAACATTTGAAGATGTAGAGGATTGCTGCTGTTTATAACAATAATCAATTTTTCTTTTGATTTAATATTCTATACAAATATTTATATATAGGTTATTGCAGGAAGAGTTATATGCTCAAAAAGAGGAATGCGCAAGGACTTTCTGTTTCTATAATCATAATGGCTGTTGTAGGCCTTATCATCCTTGTTGTTATAGTTGCCATGGTTACAGGAAAACTTGGAGGTTTTAGCAAAGGGGCAAGGGATTCTGGCACTTGTACGACTGTTTGTGGGGCTGCTGGTTATGATAATGGTGAGATAACTACTGTTGCTGGTGACCAAACAGGAGGCTTGATTGATGGCGACAAAAATATGTGTAAATGTTCATAGTAATAACTCTAAAACTCATTAGATATTTCTAGTTCTTTAAATTATAATTTCCAAAATATTTATATATGGGTAGTTTTATGAATACTTTATGCTCAAAAACAGAAAATCCCAGCTTTCTATCACTATGATCATAACAGCCATTATAGGCCTTATTATTCTCGTTGTTATTGTTCTGATGCTTACTGGAAACCTTGGGGCTTTTGGTGCAGGAGTAAGCGAAGCTGGATCATGTGCAAATACTTGTAACGGGTTGGGTTCTACAAGTCCCTTCCAGAATTACGCAAAAGACCGATGCAAAGGACCTCTAAAATACTTAGGCACTGGATTTGATGACGCGCCTAATGGATGCTGCTGTGTGTTTTCCTAAGTACTAATAAAAACATGTATAAATAACAAATTCGAGAACATCTTTATGCTCAAAAACAAAAAATCCCAGCTCTCTATCACTATGATCATAACAGCCATTATAGGCCTTATTATTCTCGTTGTTATTGTTCTGATGCTTACTGGAAACCTTGGGGCTTTTGGTGCAGGAGTAAGCGAAGCTGGATCATGTGCAAATACTTGTAACGGGTTGGG
>JASMFO010000009.1 GCA_030751755.1 Candidatus Woesearchaeota archaeon | reverse complement strand
ATAGGGTAGGTTATTGTTTTAAACCAACATGTCAAAAACCAACAGACAATTTGACTCAGTTTTTGAGCATGCTCGGAAATCAAAGATTTCCGACACATTTAAATATAATATTTATCAAAGTAAAGTTTATGGGAGAAATAGCAGATATGTGGGATAAGATAAAGAGATATTTTAAGTTTACACCATTAGAACTCAGAAGCCTTATTATTGCAATTCTGGTTGTAGCTTTTATAATTTCTTTCAGAGAGTGGGGCTATGGAACAAACTTTAGTTTAAGGGTAGGGTTATTTAATTTCTTTAATGCTATCTTAATAGTTGCATTATCTTTTTTGGTGCATCTTTCTGTCCAAAGAATATGGTCTTTGGGTACTGGCTATAGGCTGGAATGGAAAATGTGGAGTTTTGGGTTATTATTTGGCTTGATAATGGCCTTTTTGACTAATGGCTTATTTTGGCTAATACTTCCAGGAGGATTTATTGTACATCACATGGCAGGGCATAGATTAGGATGGTTTAGGTATGGGATAAATTACTGGGCTGTTGGCTTAATTGCAGTAACAGGACCTTTTGCTACTATAATCTTGGTCGCAGTATTCAAGGCTTTGAGCGGTTTTGTAGTTAGTTCCTTGATACAAAAAGTCATTGCTTTCAATATTGCTTATGCCCTATACAGTATACTCCCCATACCCCCATTAGATGGCAGCAAGACTTTTTATGGCAGCAGGATGCTTTATGCATTTTCAACAGCAGGCATTGTTGCAGCAGCAGTACTATTGAGCATAGATATAAGCGTGGGCTTAGCCCTTATCTCTTCATTTTTCATTGGAGTGATCCTATGGTTTTTTTATTACATACTTTTTGAGAATAAGGCATGGAAATACTAGCTTCGCTAATATTTGTCTCCCCACTACGGGATACACAACATTAATAAGCCCACCCCAACATAGGATTATGGTGGTGCACAACCAACTTAATAACAAGTAAAATGGCAGACTTTTTTTTCAAGAATTGGGCAGAGTTTTTCTTTTTTGTAATTATGGTCCTGGGCTTGATTGTTGCATTGTGGGCCACAAGCTTCAGTGCCGTTATAAGCTATATTGTTGTTTTTTTAAGCGGCATGATTGGCGGGAGGTTACTATATGAGAGAAAAAAGAAGCTTACATTTCCATATTATATTATCCTTGCTGGGTTTCTGATAGGGTATGTAATCGGAACATATTACGGCAGCAGAAAGGTGGTTATTATTCTATTTGTTTTAGGAATTTTGTTCAGCTACCATCTTTATAATAAAGGCTATGTTAGGGATATTATTTTTTAGTGCATAATATATATAAATAAAAACGTATTCTTTAATAGTATGGTAAATATCAAAAATTTTGCTCCAAGGCTGTATCAGGAAACTATTATGGCTTCCTGCGCTAAAGGCAATTGCTTGATTATTTTGCCTACAGGTTTGGGAAAAACAAAAACAGCGATATTGGCAACTGCGCAAAGGCTTAATTCTTTTCCTAAATCAAAAATACTTTTCCTGACTGTAACGAAACCTTTAGCTGAACAGATATATAATGAAGTCAAAGAATGCTTAAATTTGGATGAGAATAAAATAGTGTTATTTACCGGTTCTGTAAGCCCAAAAAAAAGAGAAGAATTATGGAAAAATTCTGTAGTGATTGTAAGCACTCCCCAATGCATTGAGAATGATATAATAAATAATAGAATTATCTTGGATGATGTTTCTTTGTTAATAGCAGATGAGGCGCATAACGCTGTTAAAGATTATTCTTATACTTGGGTTGCCAAGCAGTACCATAAGAAATCAAAATATCCGAGGATTATTGGCCTTACAGCAAGCCCCGGCTCTGACTTGGAAAAAATCCAGGAGGTTTGCAAGAATTTGTACATAGAAGAGATTGAAATAAGGACCGATAAAGATCCTGATGTAAGACCATATGTGCATGATATTGATGTTAATTGGGTTGATGTGGAACTTCCTAAGGCTTTTTTAGAAGCCAAAAAATATTT
>JASMFO010000008.1 GCA_030751755.1 Candidatus Woesearchaeota archaeon | reverse complement strand
ATTGGAATGTATTTTTGTGAAACAAGAAATGATAAAATAAGACTAAGCATTGAAGGCTCTCAAATAGTAGGACCAAAAGCAATGAAAAACATTGTAGAAATTAATTCATTGCAAGTAAAACAATGGATGAAAGGAGAGGATTTAGAAATTGAAAATAAGGGGGACTATAATGGTTTTGTAATAATTAAACATAATAATGATTTTTTGGGAACTGGGAAATATAAAGATGGAAAGGTATTGAATTATGTGGGTAAGAGCAGGAGAGTTAGTATAATATAATCATTTCCCATACACATAGAAGTCAGCCATAAGGTCAGGAGTTCTGAACTTATGTTCTAATGTGAGACCACCAACATCTGGACTAAATATATCATCAAACATTCCATGAACAATCAGTTTTGTTCCTTCTGGAGATTCCTCTTTTATTCTTTCAGCCAAGGTTTTCAACGGCTCCTGATTTATCCCATGGTAAAAATACATAACATCCGTAAATGCAACGCCTGCAGCTTCATAAGCAGCATCTTGCGTGAAATCCCCTTGCACAGTTCTAATGTCCCCATCTACAATACCCCCGCTTACTAAAGTACCAATAGTTTCATTTGCAGCTTCAATAAGTTCCCCACTAAGCTCAATGTTAACAACAGGGCTAAATCCATAAGCATCAAAAACTGTAGAAGGCTCGCCTGTTCCTGATCCGGCATCCACCACAGGGCCTGAAGGGTAAATAACATCATTTTTAACAGCCCATTCAAAAAAAGGAATTATATGCTTCCATTGTGAAGTTGTCCAGAAACCATTCTCTTCTGTAGGACCAAAACCTATACCTCTGGATTCTAGTTTTGCCCTGGATATTCCATATGTTTCTATTATTCCAAATAGTCTTATTAGTTTGTCCATTTAGCATAAACTATTTTTTAGGTGTTACAGGGAATTCCAACTCCCGGGCATCGAACATCAGCTTCAATATGTCATCATACTCAAATTCTTCCATTAACCTTTGCCTCTTTTTTGAGGATTCTCCTTGCCTCTCTCTAAATTTTCCATGATAGTAGGGGCTCTTTTCATTTATTTCCGAGTTAAAATGCTGCAATAAATCTCGCACTTGTAACTCTCTAATGGTTGATTTATGCCGTGGAGAAGTGATAAGCATCGTTGTATTATAGTTTTTGAACCCATTGGGTTTTGGATTGGTATAGTAGTCATCCACATGAAGGACTTCTGTAGCAAATTTACAAACTGTTGTATTTCCTCTGAATTGCGTTCCCCAGTATATGGCGTTATCTTCTGTAAGAGGTACAATCCTATTAGCGCCCCAGTCACTGATGACATCCCCATCATTTCTGAAGGACCGATATTGGCGAATTTTTCTTCCTACTTTTTGCTCTACTGTTTGCTTTTGCCTGGAAGCGTTGAAAGGCATAGCCCTTCGCATATACTCTTCTTCTGTTGGTTTTTGCATTTCTTGTAGCCCAACAAAGCCATGACTGTCAGCCAAGTATGTAACCAGAGTATCCAAATCCAATACATCTTCGGAATTGACGGAATTGATAAACCCCTGTTTCCTTAAGTCTTCGTCCCTCACATAAAAAAAACTGGATGTTTTGATAAATACGTTTTCTATACCCATGTCCCTTAAAGCCCCTCCATTTTCTCTTACGTACTGTTGTGATTCTTCTGCTGTTATCTTTGTATCCACACTATCATATCCTTGTTCGCCACGATACATCGACCATGGATGTGTGCCTAGATCTCTGGGTATAACTACATCGCCTCTTATAACCTCTCTATCTGGCCCTAGGTAATCAGCGTATGTTAGAAATATGGTTCTGAGACTGTCCACTTTGTTCCCATCCCCTAGAACAGTATTATTAAGATGTTGTGAAAATTCAGGTGTTACACCATCTATAGTTTTCCTCATTTCGGCTATTTCCTTTTGTGACTCCAAAACTTCAGAAGCAGATATATCTGCTTTCTGTCCGGCGAATATAGCTTTTCTCATTTGCGATAGAATTCTAGGGGTGGCACTGCTTTGAGGAAAGTACAATCCCATAATATTCATACTGTCATTAGGCACGTAAGGCATATCTGGCATTTTATGCATTTATAGTATTTAAGCTTTTCTATTTTTTACCACTATAAAATGATGAATTAATTTTCAACAAACTGAAATTACCAAAATATATATAATTTATATAAATCTGATTAGATTAGTATTTATACATTTCGTTTTTATAGTAACCCCAAAACAGAAATAGACTATAAGTCGTAATTTTATCCTTACCTAACCCCTTCAAAATCCAAAGGTCTTGTCTGCTCCTGCAGCCTTTTTGCAATAGGCACAGGATCTATGCCGAATCTAGTGGTATAATCATTTATTCTTCCATCAAGATAAGATAATGTATGGCCATACCTTGAGTCATTTAAGAGCCCTGCCGCAAGTCTTCGCGCTATTGTTTGCTCAACAAACTGCTCTTTTAATGCACCATAGACAGTTAAAAATCTCTCATTTTCCTCTCCCATTGAAGAAAGGTAGCCCTTAAATTCTTCAGCAAGCCTTAAGAATGTCTCGATCTTGCCCAATGTTTTTTCCATGACGGGTACATCAAGCCCCATTGTCCTGAGATTATCTATGTTGTCTATTGCCTTTACTATTACTACCACATCATACCTTTCCTCACCCGCCTCATGCCTCTCACGAGCATCAGCAAAAATATCCGCTATGTACAATCCGTATGCCCTTGACGTCATTTCATCAAATATGGAATACCTATTGTCTCTGCTTATTTTCTTATTAATTTCATCAATATTCAGCTCCCTTATAATACCCCCTAATATGCTAAAATGTCTCTCAAATCTCGTACTTATACTCTCTCCTGCATCTGCCCTCATAGATTCTAATACTCCAAGCAGAATATTATTAGTATAACCTGTTACAGGAGTTCCTATTGTAATCCTTTCTATGTCTTCAATAAGCACAGCATAGTGGTTTGTTATTGTTGCAACATTCCTTGCTGCTTCATTACCAAATCTAGCCCTTATGTCTTCTGCCCATTCGTACGCGTCTTTAATAACATTAGATTTATCTTCAATAGCATCGTGCAGCAAATTAGCAATAACATACACAAAGCCAAAATCAAGAGAATTTGCCCTTTCTCCAACTTCAACCATATGAGAAATAGCTACATTTCCGCAGCGTCTCCATAAACCTTCTACAGCTGTATGGGCATAAAAATATGCCTCAAAAGTGCCTTCTCCTAAAAAGCCTTCTGCTTCTTCTATTGTCAGCAGTTTCCCTTCGTATAGTTTCCTGCGTGTTTCCGTCATAACTTTGGGCACATGAAACTCTTCAGCTATTCTTTCAGCCACCCTTTCTTCTAGGTTTGCCATTACCTATTATAGAATCAAACTTCTTTTATAAACTTTTCTTTCTTTACTATCGATGAGTGATAATGTCAACCTTAATCTTTCCACCCACTTTAAGATATACTATAAGCCTTTTGTTAATATCAATTGAAGCCTTATCAGCCCTTATCGCAAAAGTCCTTCCATCTATAAAGTCGCTCTTCCTAATTACCATCTCTTTATCAGAATCAAAGCCTGGATTAACCTCAGCATTAATTTTCTCAACTATTTTTTCATTTGAATTATTATTGATATTATTCATTGTTTCTATTATTATTGTAATCTTATTATTGTTTAATTTTTTAATGAATTTTTTTAATTGTTGCAAAGAAAAATCAGCTTTTACACCAACAATGCAATCTCCCGCCAAGCCTAATTCTTCATCTTTTGTAAACTCCAATGTAGTCTTATGCCTAGCAGTAATATTACTATGCCCATCACAATTAAATGAATATGCCATATCAACAAGAATTAAAATCTACTTTAAAATATCTTCTATTGGTTTTTTCTTTGTATCTTTTTTTGCAGGAGCAGAGCCTTTCATATCTTTTGCTGCTTTTTCCAAATCAACTCCTAGCCCTTTTAATGATTTTATGTGCATCTGCATTAATTGTTCAACTATCTGCAATATCCTCAGCATTTCCTCCCTTTCCTTTGCTAGAGTTGTTAGAGAACCCTTATGAAATCCTATTTGTTCTTCATTACTTGCAGTCTCTTTTTTAGCCATTCTAATAATCAGTTTAATTGCATTATTTAAATCTATCTAAACGCATCTAAATTAGAATAATTGATAAACTTTTTAAAATACGCTTATTTCTAATATCGAATGGAAATCTTCATCAAAGAAAACAATTTAATAAGCAGAGAAGAATGGGAAAAATTCATAACCTCTATAGAAACTGCTTACGATAGCTTAGAAACTAATAAAGAAAGAGCAAAAAGAAAACTTAAGGGATTGATAGGGGAAGCCATAGATTCAAGAGCAAACAGCATAGGAAAGTTTGGTATATTGTTCTCTGGCGGCGTAGACAGCACCTTAATAGCTTTTATATGCAAAAAGCATAACTATGACTTTACATGCTTTACAATTGGCTTGGAAAACTCTCAGGACGTAGAATATGCAAGAAAAATAGCAGAAAAATATAACATCGATTTAAAATATAAAATCTTAACATTGGAAGAATTTGAAAATATAATCAAAGAAACAATAAAAATACTGCAAACCGATGAGATTGTATGGGTTTCTGTTGGCTCTGTTATATATGCAACAGCTCAATTAGCATTAAAAGACAATATAAGGATACTGCTTGGAGGAATAGGAACAGAGGAAATATTTGCAGGCTACCAAAGGCATGAAGAAGCTTTAAAGAATAATGATTTTGCCGCAGTCCATAAAGAATCCTGGAACGGCCTGAAAAATATGTATCTAAGAGACTTATTGAGAGACAATAAAATTGCAAAACACCTTAACATTGAATTAAAAACACCCTATATGGATTTAAATATAGTAAAAGCGGCTATGAATGTAAATCCTATGTATAAAATAGATAAAAACGATAAAAAATTAATTTTAAGGGAAATAGCAGAGGATTTTGGCCTGGAAAAAGAATTTGCTTGGCGCAAGAAAAAAGCAGCGCAATATGGAAGCAATTTCGTAAAAGGTATTGATAAATTAGCGAAAAAACATGGTTTTGCAACGAAAAAAGAGTATTTGCAGAGTTTGTTATGAGTTAGTTCATCCTTAACTCTACTATATCTTTATCCTGCAGTACATGATCTAATTTTACAATTTTCTGGCCTGGAAACTTAGAGGAATGTCCCCAGACTTTGGCAAACTTAAACTTATCCACAAAATCCTTGTGCAATTTAAGGCATAAATCCTTTAATGTACAGCCTTGCCACATTATCAAAGGCTCTTCCATATCAGCCTTTTTATTGAATTCCTTGAGGTATATCCTAATAATTTTTAGTTTTTTATAAATCAGTTCCTTTAGATCCTCAACACCTATATTTTTCTCAGCAGAAACGCATAAATCGGGCTTTATTTTATTTTTAATATTGTTTAATTCCTCCTTACCCACCATATCAATCTTGTTTAAGACAACTATTGCCGGTAAATATGCTTTATTGCCCTCAATGACATCTATCATCTGGTCTGCATTTATGTCTTCCCTAATTACAACATTGGCATTATTTATCTTGAATTCCTTTAGTATGTCCTCAGCAGTTTTCTTGCCTATTTTTGTTAATCTTACTGTTGTTCCTATGTTTATGCCGCCTCTTGCTGTCTTTATGATTTTAACATCAGGAAATTTCTGATTTATCCTGACATCAGCATCATAAACCTCTTTCTTTAACACATCAAAATGTTCTGGATGGAAAACATCTATCAGAAATAAAATAAGGTCAGCATTTCTTATGACAGCCAAAACCTCTTTGCCGCGGCCAGTGCCTGCAGCAGCGCCACGTACAACTCCGGGTACATCTAAGACCTGTATCTTTGCATACTTATAGTTTAAAATCCCTGGAATAACTGTTAATGTTGTAAAGGCATAAGTTCCAACAGGAGAATCAGCGTTTGTCAAAGCATTGAGCAATGTGCTTTTTCCAACAGATGGAAAACCAAGCAGAACTACTGTACCATCGCCTGTTTTCCTTACAGCATAGCCTTCTCCCTTTTTTCCTTTTGATCTTGCACGCTGCTTTTCTTTTAGCTTGGCAACCTGCGCCTTGTACAAGCCAATGGCATGCTGCGTTTTCTTATTGTATTTTGTTTTTGATATTTGTTCCTCTAGCTCCTTAATTTTCTCCAGAGTAGAGTCTTTTTTCTCTTTTTGAACTACAGCAGGCTTATCCATTTTTATCGAATAAATTAATCATAATGTTATAAAAATAATCTGATTAATATAAAATACTTATTAATTTTGATTTAGAAATAATGTTTTACTTTCCGCCCTTTCTAAGTTTGTTATAAATTGCAGTAAGATCGGCGTATATTTCTTTCCTCTCCAGATATTCAAGTTTAATGTACATGCTTCTGGATTTTAAATAAAGTTTCTTTGCTTTTGGAATATCTTCATTTTGCAGTGCTTTATCCGCTATTGACAATAATTTGTGGCATTTGAGGAATGCCCTGCTTTTGCCCTTAAGTATTCTCTTGAGATATATCTTTGCCTTTGCTTCTTCTGGCTGCTCAGTTTCCTTCTCTTTCTTTACCCTTATAGTTGGATATGCCAGTCCGAAGACTTTTCTTATAATATTTGGTTTCTTCTCTTTCTTTCTTTGTTCAGAAATCTCTCCAAGCTCTTTTAAGCTCTTTTCCAAGTCATATTTTTCTTCTTTTCCTTCTTGCTTTTTCTTCTCCCCAGTTTCCTTCCTTTCCAGATCTTCTTCCTGTTTCTTTTTTTCAAATTCTTTCTGCTTGTCTTCCTCTGCTTCCTTCAATATCTCTTTTTCCTCAGGCTCTGCTTTTTTTGCAAATTTAAAGAATGACGCCAGATAATTTATTCCTCCCAATTCTTTCTTTATGTCCATTACTGCGGATTTTGCGTGTTCTTTTTCCTGCTCTAATTTTTCAATGTTGCTCTCATACCTTTCCAATGCCCTTTCATTAGTGCTAATCTTTTTCTTTAGCTCCTCAATATCATTTTCATATCCTCTTATGAGGTCATCAAGGTATTTTTGTCTTTGTATCAAGTCTTTGCCTGCAACTCCTTTTTCAAAGCCTTTCTTTTTCTCGTTAAATTCTTTCTCTACCCCTCTCTTTTCAGTTTGAAGGTCTTTAATTTCCCCTTTTATTGTCTTTTCCCTTTCCTTTTCTCCAAGCTTGTATTTTGCCTTTAATTCCAATCTTTTCCATTTTTCCTGCTCTGCCCTGTCTTCATGGCTTAATCCCTCAAGCTCGCTTTCAAGATTTTTTACTTCATTGTCATATTCCTGCTTGACGTCCTTTTTAATATGGTTCTTTTCTTTTAGTTTGGCATCATAATTCTTTCTCCATTCAAATAGTCTGTTTCTGCGCTCATCATCAAGCTGTTTCTTGCTGCCAGCATCCTCGTTATAGACCTTAAATATGATATTTTTTTCATTTTTCAATCCTCTAATATCTTTCTCCACTCTGGAGATTTCATTTGCAGCAACATTCTTGGCAGAAAGAGTTTTCTTTATTTTTTCTTTTAATTTATTAACCCCGGCATTTTTTCCATTTATGTTTTCTTCCAGCGCTTTTATTTCCTCTAATTTTCTTTCTTTCTCTTTTTCTTTTCTCCTTTCCTCTGCTTCTTTTCTTTTTATCTCCAGCTCTTTTTGTTTCTTTGCTTCTTCTTTATGTTTTTTCTCTTCAAATTCTCTTCTTTTTCTCTCTTGCTGTTTTCTTATCCTTTCCTCTTCCCTTCTTTTTATCTCCAGCTCTTTTTGTTTTTTTAGATCTTCTTCTTGTCTCTTCTTTTCAATCTCTTTTTGTGTTTTTTCTTGCAGCTGTCTTTGTGTATTTTCCTCTTCCCTTCTTTTTATCTCCCGCTCCCTTTGTCTTTCTTCTTCTAATTTATTCTTCTTTTTTTCTTCCTCTTCTTTCTTCCTCTGCTGTTGCTCTTTCTTCCTCTCAAGCTCTTTACACTTTCTTTCTTTTTGTTTATTCCTCTCAATTTCTCTTTTCTCTTTCTCTGTTTTGACCAGCCCAAGATTATGGAAGAAATTAAAGACTTTTTTCCTTCTTTGCTTTCTGTTTTCTTCTATCAGCTTTCTTTTCCTTTTTCTTTCATCTTCTTTTAATTTCTCCCTTCTTGCTTTATCTTCCTGTTTAGACTTTTCCTTATTTTCACGCTCTGATTCTTTCCTTTTAATTTCCTCTTCTTCCTTCCTCTTCCTTTCACTTTCCTCATATTTTAACTGCTGTTTTCTCAGCAATAAGCTCTTGTAAAAAGAATTAATTCCTTTGAAAATTTCCACCTTTCTCTCGCTTGGAAGATTGATGTACCTTTCCATAATATCTGCATATATTTTATCAGCCTTGCCTATCCTGGATTTATCCAATGCCCTATAGCCCCTGTCAATCAACCTTCTGCATTTTCCCACCGACCCTTTCTTTGCTCTTTTCTCTTCCAGCTTTTCCTTTTTCTCTTCCAGCTTTAACTTCTCTTTCTTCTCTTTCAGCTTTAACTTCTCTTTCTCAAACTCAAGCTTTCTTTTGGCCCTTCTTTCCCCGGCTCTTCTTATTCTTTCGCCAAAATGTTTGAAAGATCTTATCACTGACCCTTTCTTTGCTCTTTTCTCTTCCAGCTTTTCCTTTTTCTCTTCCAGCTTTAACTTCTCTTTCTCAAACTCAAGCTTTCTTTTGGCCCTTCTTTTCCCGGCTCTTCTTATTCTTTCGCCAAA
>JASMFO010000007.1 GCA_030751755.1 Candidatus Woesearchaeota archaeon | reverse complement strand
TGAGATTGAATAAACTGCACGCCATTTAGTGAATCTACATCCAGCTTTTTTATATTCTTCTAACCTTTCACCTAAACCCTCTAAGCCTTTAGTATATTGTTCATTAGAATCTTCTAAATCAGTTAAACCTTGATCAACTTTAATTCCCGGGACAATTCCGTTTTTGCTTAATACCTCTGGAAAAGAAATTCCATCATTTGATTTCTGATGTAAGGTTTCTTCAAATAAGATAACTCCGCAAATATAATTTTCCATTCCAGGTGCTGTCAGGACAAGATTACGATACTGCCTTCTTGTTTCTTCAGTTGATTCTACATTAATAGAAGCTAATCTTTTTGTAGCAGTATTAACAGATTCGTCAGCCGCGAGAATGCCTTTGCCAACAACAACCATGTCTTTTATTGTTTTTTGAAGTTCTTCATTATCCACAATTACCACCCCGTTAATTATTTTTCATTGATTTTTTATTTCAATAATTATTATTTTTAATTTTATTTTTAATTTTTTTGTTATTGTAGTTGTGAACTTTATTGTGTTTAAAATTTCAATGGCTTGTGCTTAAAGTTATGATGGGCCTCAATAAACCTAACTGTTTTTGTCTTAGCACGCATTACTATGGAGTGGGTAGTTGCACCTTCGCTGGTGTACCTCACTCCTTTTAGTATAGTGCCGTCTGTCACTCCAGTAGCTGCGAACATTGCTTTATCTCCTTTGACAAGATCATTAATCTTGAGTTTTTTATTGACGTCTTTGACACCCATCTTTTTTGCTCTTGCTATCTCTTTATCATTTCTTGGCTTTAACCTTCCCTGAAAATCCCCGTCAAATGTTTTTAGTGCAGCAGCCGTTATTACTCCTTCTGGTGCAGCGCCTATGCCCATCAGCATATCGACACCTGAATCGGGAATAGAAGGGGCTAATCCACCTGCGATATCACCATCGCCAATTAGCCTAATGCGGGCATTGCATTTTCTTACTTCTTCTATCAGTTTCTTGTGCCTGTCTCTTTCAAGAATAATTACAGTTATGTCCTCACATTTTTTATCAAGCTTGCTAGCAACTGCATTTATATTTTCTTTAACAGATGCATCTAAATCAATAACGCCTTTGGCTTCCTTGCCAACAGCAATCTTGTCCATATACAAGTCCGGAGCATGAAATAAATGACCTTTAGGAGCGGCTGCTAAAACAGTAATAGCGTTGTTGGTTCCTTTTGCAGTTATTGTAGTGCCTTCCAGTGGATCAACGGCAATATCAACTTCCATGCCTTTTCCAGAGCCTATTTTTTCACCGATGTAAAGCATAGGAGCTTTGTCGCGTTCACCTTCTCCAATGACTATAGTGCCTTTGATGGATATGACTGAGAACATGTTCCTCATAGCTTCCACTGCAGCCTTGTCTGCTTTTTTCTCGTTACCACGGCCCATCCATCTTGCTGAGCTTAAAGCAGCTGCCTCTGTTGCACGTACAAATTCTAAAGCTAAATTCCTATCCACAATATCGCCCTTTTGGAATGTAAAAAAGGGCTAATATATAAAGTTTTCTGTTATCATACTTTATCATACAAAAATAGAAATATTTATAAAGATATATATAAATAAAGAAATTTGTTGCTTTTACTTCAAAAAAGAAAACATACTCAGAGGCAATCCATAAATTACTTCGTAATTTAAATTCATGGTTTGTAGCTTTTGTTTTTACTTAAAAAACAAAAGAATTAAAAAAGAAATCAGAAACTAAATGGTGCATTTGGTTCTATGAAAGAGAGGATTACTATAACCCTGGACAGTGAACTCATCAAGCAGATAGATAAGAGAATAGACGGCAATATAATAAAAAACAGAAGCCAGCAGATTGAGGTATTGCTTGCAAAGGATTTAGGAACTTACAGACCGGAAAAAGCTGTAATTCTTGTTGGGGGAAAGGGAACAAGGTTAAGGCCTTTAACGTATAAAATACCCAAATGCATGATTGATGTGCATGGAAAGACATTGGCAGAGCATTTATTTGATTTAATGAAAAAATATGGGATAAGGGATATTATTTTGAGCGCAGGTTATATGAAAGAAAAGGTCAAAGAGTATTATGGGGATGGAAGCAAGTTTGGAGTCAATATAACTTATGTTGAGGAAGATGAGGCTTTGGGTACAGCAGGACCATTAAGATTGGCTAAAAAATACCTTAATGACAGCTTTATAGTGACTAATGGCGACGAGCTAAAGAATTTTAACATACCGAGGATGTTCAGACTGCATAAAAGAAAAGATGCACTGGCAACAATTGCATTAACAACAGTGACTGACCCAAGCCAGTATGGGGTTGCTAGATTAAGCGGAAGCAGGATTTTGGAGTTTGTTGAGAAGCCAAAGAAAGAAAAAGCCCCTTCTAATTTAATAAATGCCGGATTTTATATAATGGAGCCAGAGGTTGTAGACATGATACCAAATGGATTTTCAATGCTTGAAAAGGATGTTTTTCCCAAGCTGGCTAGAGAAGGAAGGTTAAGGGGATTCCCAACTGCAGGACAATGGTTTGATATCGGGAATTTTGAAAGGTATGAGATAGCAAAAAAGAAATGGGAGGGGGTTGATCCTCATGGCGAGATTGAATAAAATCATTTTATTTTCATTTTTTATTATTCTAATTTTTATTAATGGCTGCTATAATGGGGATGTTGACACTCAAAATGAATATGAGAAGTGCACCTCTGTATGCGCTTCTGTCTTGGAAGAAGATTTTGTAACAATGAAATTGTGCATGGATGAATGCAAGGAGAAGTTTTTAGAATAATTATTGGATTTCTTTTATCTCAAAACAGAAAATTAAATAAATGCAATGAAATAAGGTTTTGAAATGCTATCTGCTATCTTTAAGGCTTATGATGTTAGGGGAATATATGGCCGGGATTTAACAGAGGAGGTTGCTTATAATATTGGAAGGGCTTTTGTTTCTTTTTTAGAGTGCAAAGAGGTTGTTGTCGGGTATGATATGAGGGTTTCTTCCCCTAAATTATCAAAGGCTTTTATGAAGGGTGTTAATGAAGCTGGAGCAGACGCAATTGACATTGGTCAAGTGAGTACTGATGGTTTGTATTTTGCTTCAGGTTTTTTGCGGAAACCGGGGGTTATGTTTACTGCTTCCCATAATCCTAAGCAATATAATGGTTTAAAGTTTTGCAAGGCTATGGCGGTTCCAATAAACGAGAATACAGGACTGCAAAAAATAGAAACCATTACGGAAAAAATACAATTAAAAAATAATAAAAATAAAATAAAAAAAAGTGGAAACTTAATTAAAAAAAATATTCTTAATGATTATGTAAAACATGTTCTTTCTTTCATTGACAAAAATAGAATAAAGAAGCTGAAAATAGCTGTTGATGCCGGGAATGGCATGGCAGGAAAAGTTGTTCCTTTGGTATATGGCAAATTGCCAGTAAAAATTATTCCATTGTATTTCAAGCTTGACGGCACTTTTCCGAATCATTTAGCAGATCCTTCAAAATATGAAAATTTGAAGGAGCTGCAGCAGGTTGTTAAGAAAGAGAAGTGTGATTTTGGGATTGCTTTTGACGGCGATGCTGACAGGATTTTTTTTGTTGATGAGAATGGTGAAATAGTCAATAGCTCATTGATTTCTGCGTTATTGGCAAAAAGCGTTCTTGAAAAGCATCCAAACGAAAAAATCATTTACAATTTGGTCAACAGCAAAATTGTTCCAGAGACAATAAAGAAATATGGCGGAAAGGCCCATATTGAAAGGGTAGGGCATTCTTTTATCAAAGATACGATGAAAAGGATTCATGCAACATTTGCCTGCGAGCATAGCGCGCATTATTATTTCAAGCACAACTTCAATGCAGATTCTGGAATAATCGCGAGCTTGATTGTATGCGAGATTATTAGCAAGGAAAATAAAAAATTATCAGAGCTGTTGAAGGAGTTTGAGGTTTATTTCAAGATTGAGGAGACTAATTTTAAGGTTGAGGATAAGGTAAAAAAAATACAAGAAATAAAAGAGCATTACAAGAAAAAAAATCCTGAAAAAATTATGACAATGGATGGTATAAGCATTTATTTTGATGACTGGTGGTTCAATGTCCGTCCTTCAAATACTGAACCATTGCTTCGGTTAAATTTGGAGGCTGATTCTAAGGAGTTGATGGAAGAGAAGAAAGAGGAAGTTAGTAAGGTTATAAAAGATTGATAGGGAGTTATTAATCATTTCTTACCCTTATTGTCTTAACATTCGTAAACTCGTGGGTGCCTTCTTTGGTGCCTAGTCTTCCTAAGCCGCTTGTTTTTGCTCCGCCCCATGCACTGCCTTGTCTTCCACCACCATGTGCATTAACGCTTGCTACTCCAACTTGGAGTTTATGAGCTATTTTGTTTCCTTTTTCAATATCTTTCGTCCATACAGATCCTGTTAAACCATATATTGTATCGTTAGATAATTTTATTGCTTCATCAATTGAATTTACCTTCATAATTGGGGCTATCGGACCAAAAGTCTCATCTTTCATAATTTTCATATTATGGCCTACATTAGTAATTATAGTAGGTTCAAAAAAATAACCTTTATTACCAATAGTATGTCCGCCAACTTCAATCTTGGCTCCTTTTTCCTTTGCGTCCTTTACATGATCAATATTAATTTTCTCCTGAAATTTTGCTACAAATGGCCCCATTTCAGTTTCTTCCTTTGTTGGATCACCCACTTTTATTTTTTTAGCCTCTTCAACTGCTTTATTCACAAATTCATCATACACCCCATCTTCAACGTAAACCCTTTCAATAGCGCAACAAATTTGGCCGGTGTTTTTGCAGGCATTTCTAACAATCCTTTTGGCAGCATATGATACATCAGCATCCTTGCAAACAATAGCAGGATCTTTTCCACCCATCTCTAATACAAGTTTATGCATTTTCTCTGCAGAATCTTTCATTATTTCTTTTCCAGCTCTAGAAGACCCTGTAAATGCTACCATATCAACATCTTGCTGCACTAACTGCTTTCCAGTTTCTTTTCCACCCAGGATTAGATTAAAAACATGTTTTGGGAAGCCTTGTTTTTCCAATTCAATAAATAATTCTGCTATTTTTCTACCAACTATTAAGGTTTGTTCAGATGGTTTAAATAAAACAGTATTTCCACACAACAATGCAGGAATTAAAGGTTCAAAAACAGTAGCTATTGGAAAATTCCAGGGGGTAATAATAGCAACAACTCCCAATGGCTCATAAACCATTATATCTTTTTCTTCATCATCTTCAAAAACAACTTCTTCCTTTAGAAATTCCTTTATATTATCAGAATAAAAAGTTATATCCTCTATTGCCCTGTATGGTTCTGTTTTTGATAAAGAAATTGGCTTTCCCATTTCTTTTGTAATTGTTTGTGCAATTTCATCTTTTTTTTGCTCTATTAAGGGTATTAATTTCTTCATCCATTGTATCCTAGTATCTAAAGATGTGGTTGACCATTTTGGGAATGCCTTTCTTGCATTAGCTACTGCTTGTTTTACTTTTTCTAATGAAGCTACTTCAATTTCCTCAATAATTTCCTCTGTT
>JASMFO010000006.1 GCA_030751755.1 Candidatus Woesearchaeota archaeon | reverse complement strand
ACTTTTATCTTCAACAAAAACCTGTCAGCCTGTGCCTCTGGCAATGGATAAGTGCCTTCCTGCTCAATCGGGTTTTGAGTAGCCAAAACAAAGAAAGGCAAATCCAGCTTAAATGTGTTGTTGCCGACAGTAACCTGTTTTTCCTGCATTGCTTCCAGTAAAGCGCTTTGTGTTTTGGGTGTTGCCCTGTTGATTTCATCTGCCAGTACTATATTCGCAAATACTGGTCCGGGTTGGAATTTAAAACTTCTCTTGCCAGAAGTTTCCTCTATTATATATGTGCCAGTAATGTCAGAAGGCATTAAATCAGGTGTATTTTGAATCCTGTTGAACTTAAGATTCATTACATCTGCTAGAGTCCTTACAGCCAATGTTTTTGCTAAACCAGGGTAACCTTCCAACAGTGCGTTGGAATCACATAATATAGACACTAAAATCTGTTCAACAACGTCATTTTGGCCTACAACAACTTTTTCAATTTCCTTAAAGACAGCATCAAAAACATGCTTATAGTTCTTCATGATTATATCCCTTTTTTTAGTGATATTAAATATTTGTTGTTTTTATATACTTTTTGTTATTTTTCAATATATTTGATGTATTTTTTGATTTTTATTTTTCAATAATTATTCTTGTTATCCATCAATGATTTTTTATTACTAATTAATTTTATTGATTGCGTATTATCTTTTAATTGTTTTTTGTTAAATTTTTATTGATTGTATTGTACTTCAATGATTTTAATTTTTTTCGTTGTTTATTAATTTTATCTCCCAGCAAGCTTATTAAAATAGCTCTTAACAAGTTCCTGCTGCTCTTCCGGGATTCTTTCCTCAAATGCAGATGCCTGCTCAACTGCTACTTCTTTGGGAAAAATCTCATCAAACTGCTTCTGCTCAACATCACCTTCTTCCCTGACGCTAATCTCATAATTTACAGGCCTTATCCTTATATCAATCTGCTTCTCTCCTAAGACCGCTAACTGACTATCACCATAAATATCCTTGCTTTCGTTAAGTTCTCCCAATAAGATATTGGCTGCCCTTCTAGGATTTAAACCTTCCAGCATTTCCGGAACATTGCTAAGAAAATTGCTTAAATCAACAATATAAAGGTTCATTGTTGTTGCTAAAACAATTGCAAAAGAAAGGAATATTGCAGAAAATATTTTGTAATATACGCGCTTAGTCCGTATAAAAGAGCTTAATCCAACATGCTTCAAATCATGTATAACCTCTTCCTCCAGTTCGTTTACAACAATATTTTCCTCATTAACATTATCTGCAGCAGTTCTTAGTTTTTCCCTAAGAGGCTCATATTTGCTCTCCACAATTTTTCTTTTGTCTCTTTTTGAATTTGCATATAATCTCATCGCAAAATAAATTATTGCAGGTATGAGGGCAAGTATGGGAAAGAGGTTTACTAAAGACATCAAAAAATAAACAACCAGAAAGAATATTACTGCATTTAGTATAGTCTCAAAAATAAATAAAAAATTCAATGTTTTATTAATTTCCTTGATTACTTTAATGAAGCTTTTCATTTTTTAAACAACGGAATTCCACTAATCTCTGATTAGTGGAATGAGTAGTGCTCGAAAACCGCCCATTGTTGGTGGAATTCCGAGCATCAAAAACCATTGAATGTGTACTATCACAAATCATGCTACCTGCTCTGACAAGTGGTTTTTGGCATGTCAACATTTATCATGCTCCACACCGCCATTCAGGCTTGTATAAGCATCACATACAGTATCCCATCTGCTCCTGTATTTATCCCTTTCAGCTTTAGCGCTGCTGAGCTGGGATTGTGTCTGCGCCAGTAAATTCCTAGTCACATCCAGCTGTGCACTTTTTTCTGCTAAATTGCTTTTTACGCTGCTTACTTCTGAGCGCAAATTTGTATTGTCAGTACTGAGTTGGTCATTCTCACCCCTAACTTCATTATATCTGGCATCAAGCGTTTGTTTATCTTGTTCTGCCTTTACCCTCAAGCTGTATGTTTCATTTAACTCCTGCCTTTTAGTGACAAGCTCTTTTGTCACCTGGCTTAACTGCTCCAATTTCTCCTGGTATTCCAATGAAACATCCTTGAAGGAAGTCTCGTAATAAACACTAAAGCCGCTGAACAAAACTATGGACACAATTATCAGAATCAGCAACCCAAGATTTACATCCCTTTTCATGAAAGACATTTTTTATCACCCAATTATTTTTTATTGTATGTTTTTTCACCTATGACCTTTATTCTCCCACAGTCTCCTTAACCCAATCTCTCCCAAAAACAAGATTAATGCAGCAATTAAAAAGGGCCATTTGAACTCTGTTGTATCTATCTTTATTCTTTTTGACTTTTCCTTTACAAATTCCAATATTCCATCAATATTCTCCTTGTCAAAAACTTCTCCTTGTGTTTGCTCAACAAGTTCTATGAATTCTTCATTAACTCCCAAATCCCTGAATTCATCTTTGTAATTAACAGCCGCATCAGCCCCTAAAAAATTGTAAAATCCTGTTCTTGCAGGATTAAACTTAGAATTGTAAAAATTAACATCGGATTTTACAAAATCAAGCTTTTCATGCTGGGGCAAAGTATCTGAAACAACGCTTATAAACATGGTGTCATCAAGGGTTGAATCTTTGATGCTAACATCAAAATTCTTTTTTCTTGACAGGTCCCCAATAACCCAGTTTATTGTTCTTGTTATGACCTTGGAATTTTCCTTGTTCAAAAATTCACCACCCCACTTGCTTCCATCATCAGTAGCTAAACTAACTACTCTGCCCAAGCCAAATCGCCATGCAACCATGATTGGAATGTTTTTGTTTGTTGTTATAAGCATGCGTGCAGCAGATTTTGGGATAACATAATTGTAGCCGCTTACAACAACATTCAGAGTTCTGTTGAAGGTTATGAAATGTGTTGTGTCCAGTAAAACAAGCTTGTTAAGGTAGTCTTTGTCTTCCTTGCTTTCTGGCTCTCCAAATATTATCTTTAATTTATTTGATGCGTCAACAGGGAAATAAATACCTTCTCCCAAAGTTGCAGCATGAGTAAGAAAATCATCATTTCTTTTGTCGCCAACCCCGGCAACATAAACCTTAATCCCGCGGGCAGCTGCCTGTCTTGCAGATTCCAAGGTATTATCCATCATCTTATTGTAAGTTGTCTTTCCGTCAGTAATAAGAATTATATTCTTCCCTCCAGATACGCTTCTAAGCATTTTGTTTGCAGCATCCACTCCTAAATTAAAAAATGATTGACCATCAAAAACCAGCCTGGAAACCTTATCTATTGCCTCTTTTTTATGCTCGCTCAATGGCTTTATAGCAGCAACTTTGTAGGGTACAGTATTAAATGCTATGACACCCACATTGTTTTTCTTGTCAAGACCATCTATTATGCTGACAGCTTGTGCCTTTTCAATGTTGACATAATCTGCTGTCCCATGCGAAATATCAATAACAATAACAATATACACATCGCTTTTCTCAGACTCTTCTCCTGTTCCTACCTTGATAGGCAACAAAGTCTCTATAAAAGTCCCTTTATAGCCTCCCCTATCATAAGAATTTTGACCGCCAATAACAAACAAGCCGTTGCCATCAGAAACATAATCGCTTAAAGAACTCATGTATGGCAGGAATTTATTTGCCGAAACATCGTTTAAAATAACTGCCATATAGCTGCTTAAGTCTCCTGGTACAGTGCTTGCAGTTGTCAAATCATAAATTTTTTCTAATTCCGATTTCAAAGGAGAGTTTTTTTCTGAAACAAATAAAACCTTTGGCCTTGCAACAACCTTGATTGTTTTATAGTATTTATTATTCTGCTTAAAGTAATCATCATCTCCAACATTCAGAAGTTCAGCAGTAATTTTATGATAGCCTTCTGAAAGTCTTTTGCTTAATGTAAAGCTGTTGCTTTTATCATCACTTTTTGCTATTACGATTTCATCATCAAACTTGACTTCTAAAGTATAAGGTACATTTTTCCCCACATTATTCACATTTACAATAAAAGCTTCCTCTGTATCTCTTATAGCCTCGCTTGGCCCTATAACCTCAATACCAACATCACCCTTAATAGGCTCCATGGCAATCGTGCTCACAGTAGCATTTAGCGAAGAAGCCAACAGCATCACGTCCCCCAAAAGTTTCCCTTTGTTGCTATTGCCATCAGTTACAACCAAAACATTCTCATCCCTTTCAATATTATTTAGGATTCCATCTCCTATTGCAGACTTATCGCCAAATACAATGTGCCTCACAGATACAGGAATCTTGTTCTTTAATTTGCTAACCAAGTACTTCTCAATGCCAGACTCAAACAAATTAAGGGATGTTGAGTTATCCACCAAGATAGTAATCCTTGGATTTCCCTTCACAGTTCTTGTTTCAAGCAAAAAAGGGCTTGCAATTGCAGTAAGCACCAGCGCAAAAATTAATGACCTTATTATGAAGAAATATAGCCTCTGTTCTTTCTTCTCTTTTTCATAGCTTATTTGATCAGCCCTGTTAAAAAAATTTATGATGTTTAGCCTCACTACAAAATACAGTCCTATGATAAAAGGTATAGCAAATAAAGCCACGTATGAGTATCTCAAACAAAACTTGGACATGCAAAATACCATGCTTAAATCCGGAAAAATAAATTCAATTATAGGTCACCTCTTCTTTTTAGGTAATATACCTCAAAGCACATAAGCAAAAATACTCCCAATAAAATTAAAACACTTAAACTCAAATTTCTTTCTGTGCTATGCTCTTTCAGTACATCAATGCTTTCGCTTTCTTCCTTCAACACATTGCCTCCAACAACATCACTTTCTTTTTCATCAAGAAGATTGGCTGCAAACTTTTTATCATTAAACTCGTATATCCCAGCCTCATCAAAAATAACTCTTGATGTTGTTAAAGATGAGGAAGGTGTCTTAACACGTTGCTGGTTTATGGTAAAAATCTTTCCAGTTTTTGTATTAAAATTTCTTATGTCTTCTGTTTCTGCAATGAAATTAATCAGCAAATTCCAGAAAATTGGATAAGAAGGCAATGTCCTAAAATCGCTTACCTCATCAATAATGCCATAATAAAATATCTTTCCATTGAAATGCTCTTTTATTGCCAAGACAGGTATTTCATCTATAGAAGCAATCACATTTGTTTCCTTATTGGCAGCCGCATTAAAATATTTTGATACAGTTGAAAAGCAAATGTCATTTTCAAATTGTTTTGTTATTTCATTTATTACATCCACACAAACTCTTTTTGTATCCTGAACTAAATTTTTTAAGTCTACAATATCAAGGCCAGCCTTGTTGAATTTGTTCAGGTCATCTTGTGCAGTGATTATTAACTTTCCTCCATTTTTAACATAGTTTGATAAATCCTGGAATGTTCCAGGCAAAATTCCATCTCTTTTGCCAATATTATTTATGTTGTGGATCACAATAACATCATGCTCAAATGGCTCAATTCTCTCCCCATAAGTATTCAATGTAAGCACTGGTGGATTAACAACATTAAGTGCTATATCCCTTGACGCAAGCAGTGCATTTTCTAAATTTGTACCCTCATTATTTGTTATCAGCAGCACATTCACTTTTTTCTTTAATGGCGCGCTTATATAAACAACATTATCAACATCCAAATCATCTTTTGGATTTAGTTCAATCTTGCTTACCCCAGTGGGAGTGTCATCAAACATAAAACTTTCAATAGAATTCGGCAATACTTCAATGTCACCAGAGTCTGCTATCACACCTCCATCTTTTATTAGCTTAAGGCTTATCTGTTTTCTTATACTATTAAAATTTTTAACATAAATCTTTATGCTGTGTTTTCTTACATCCATATCTGTTATGCCGGCATTCTCTGCATTATTTGAAACATCAATAAAATTTACTATAAGTTCTTCTGAGCTTATGGCTTTTTTAACAGCCAGTAAATCAGGCCCATCTACATTACTAAAATCGCTTATAACAACGACCCTTCCTGGCCTGTCCTGAAGTATATCTTTAGCCAACAGCATAGCATCCCCTAAATTTGTTGTTGTTGCCTTTGGCTGCAGACTATCCAAAATTCCGGACGCTGTTTTTTCTTCTTCATCTTCAAGCACAATTAAGGGTATATTTTCTGCAAGTATTATGCTATTCTTTCCGCTAAGCGCTTTTTTTCCTTCCCTAATTGCTTTTTCAAACCTTGTTGTTCCTCTTTCATCTGCCTGCATTGACGCGCTTACATCTAAAACTACTATGGTGTTTTCCAAAGAAACATCATATGGAACTTTTATAAAAGGCTCAGCTACTGCTATGGACAAACCTATCAAAGCCAGCAATTGTATAAAAAACAGTAGATTTGTTAGAAATTTTCTTAAAAAATCAGACTGTTTTGATGTTTTCTTGTTTTGCAGTATGAACATTAAAGATGGAATTATCCTATCCTGGGGCCTTGGCTTCCTCAGGTATAAAATTATGAAAGGTATCAGGCTTGCTAATGCTATTAATCCCAAAGTATTTGCAAACGGCATTCTAACTTCTTTTTTTGTTCTTTTTCCCTTTCACAATTGCAGATAAATCTTCTGTACTTACCAAATCCTTAACAACAACAAGATGATCATCTATAAGGTACCAGTAAACTTCGCTGTTTAAGTCTAATTTTAGCTCTTCTCTTGCCTCAAAAGGCAGTGTTACCTGCCCTTGTTTTGTTATCTTCGCCTTTCCAATGAACTTAACTGTCATTTTACCCATTCATTATTAATTTTAATAATCTTAATAAAAAAAATAATATTATTGATATTATTAGAATTATTATTTATAAAGGTTTCGGAATTCAAAGAAATTCCAAAGTCTAGGAAACTCTGTTTTCGCTGGTTTTGGTTTTAAGTTTTGAAATGTTAAAAAAGAAAACTTTAAATACAAATTACCAAACTACAAAGAATATGATAAACAAAATTATTTTTATGACTAAAACAGCAGTTATAACTACTTCTACTACTATAACAGCTTAAAAGCGGCTCATTGTTTAAAAAAATCATTATTTTCTTTTCCTTATAAAAATTCAATAAAATATATAAACCAACAAAAAATCAATAGAATATAACAAAAAATGCCAAAAATAAATTTAGTCTTGCCGGATGGAAGCTCTAAGAGCTATGATAAAAATGTAACTGGCCTTGAAGTGGCTAAAAGTATAGGTCCTAGACTAGCTCAGGACGCTTTAGCTATTGATGTAAATGGCAAACTAGTTGACCTTTCTAAAAAAATAGACAAAGATTCAAAAATAAAGATATTAACATTCAAAGACAAAGAAGGTATTGGGGTATTTAGACATTCTACTGCTCATGTATTAGCACAAGCAGTTATTGATTTATTTCCAAAAGCCTTGCCCACCATAGGTCCTGTAGTTGAGGAAGGCTTCTATTATGATTTTGACATAGACCATCATTTTACTCCAGAAGATGTAAGCAAAATAGAGAAAAAAATGTGGGAGATTGTAAACAAAGACTATAAATTTGAAAGAAAAGAATTAAGTGAAAAAGAAGCAAAAAAAATTTTTAAAAATAACAAATATAAAATTGAGTTGATAGAGGAATTTAATGAGCCAAGTTCTGCATACAAGCAGGGAAATTTCATTGATTTATGCCGCGGTCCTCATATACTCAGCACTAGAAAGATTGAGGCATTCAAAATAATTAAAATAGCAGGTGCTTATTGGAAAGGCGATGCAAAAAACAAGCAATTGCAAAGAATTTATGGAATTTCTTTTCCTGAAAAAAAGCAGTTAAAAGATTATTTACAATTATTGGAAGAAGCAGAAAAACGAGACCATAGAAAAATAGGGAAGCAGCTTGATTTATTCTCTTTGCATGAAGAAGGCCCTGGATTTATATTCTTCCATCCAAAAGGTGTTGTAATTATTAACATTTTAAAAGATTTCCTAAGAAAGGAACTTGACAAGTTGGACTATAAGGAAGTAATGACGCCAATGATTTTAAGCAGAACTTTATGGGAGCAGTCAGGCCACTGGGACCATTACAAAGAAAACATGTATTTTACAAAAGTTGAAGGCAAGGATTTTGCAGTAAAGCCAATGAATTGCCCGGGTGCTATTTTGATTTACAAGGAGAAACTGCCAAGTTATCGCGATTTACCAATAAGGTTTGCAGAATTTGGAGTTGATCATAGGCATGAGTTGTCTGGTGTTTTAGCTGGCTTGTTCAGAGTAAGGGCCTTTACCCAGGATGATGCCCACATATTCTGCATGCAAAACCAGATTCAAAAAGAGGTTTTGCAATTAATTGACCTAACTGATTTTATCTATAAAACCTTTAATTTCGCTTATCATATTGAACTTTCAACAAGGCCGGAAAAATTTACAGGAAAAATAGAAAACTGGAATAAAGCAGAAAAAGCTTTAGAAGATGCTTTAAATAAAAGAAAAGTAAAATTCAAAATAAATCCTGGAGATGGCGCTTTCTACGGTCCTAAAATTGATTTCCATATTAAGGATTGTTTAGGCAGGACTTGGCAGTGCGCAACAATACAAGTTGATTTCTCAATGCCAGATAAGTTTAGTTTAAACTACATAGCAGAGGATGGCAATAAGCACAGGTCTGCAATGATTCATAGAACAATCTTAGGTTCTATCGAAAGATTTTTAGGGATTTTAATAGAACATTACGCTGGTAAATTTCCATTATGGCTTGCTCCAGTACAAGTAAAAATACTTACCGTTGCTGACCGCTTCAACTTATATGCAAAAAAAATCAAAGAAGAGTTGGAGAGAGATAATTTAAGAGTAGAACTAGATACAAGAACAGAATCTGTTGGCCGTAAAGTCTGGGAAGCCCAATTGCAAAAAATACCCATAATAATCAATGTTGGAGAAAAAGAAGAGAAAAACAAGACCGTTGCAGTAAGGACTTTGAACAATAAACTGCACTTTAATGTAAAAGTCAAGGATTTAGTCAATAAAATTATTTATAATGTTGAGAAGAAAGAAGAAAGTTTTAAGTTATGATAATAAAGTGATATTACCAGAAAAACAATTAACTTTATAAAACAAATTCTATAACTATACTGCTATGGTATTAGAAAAATTAGGGGATTCTTTAAAGAATACTCTCCAGAAAATAGCAAAAAGTATTTTTGTAGATGACAAGCTAATTAACGAATTAATAAAAGATATTCAACGTGCTTTACTGCAAGCAGATGTTAATGTACAACTTGTTTTTGATTTAACAAACAAGATTAAGGAAAGAATAAAGAAAGAAGAAACACCTTCCGGACTTACAAAAAAAGAGCATTTGATTAATATTGTCTACGAACAGCTTGTTGATTTTCTTGGAAAAGAGCAGCAAAAGATAGAAATCAAGGAAAAACCATTCAAGATAATGCTTGTCGGTTTGTTCGGTTCTGGAAAAACAACCACTGCAGGAAAACTTGCAAAATACTTTGCAAAGCGCGGCAATAAGGTTGCTTTGCTTGGCTTAGACACGCACAGGCCAGCTGCAATGGACCAGATAGAACAAGTTGCAAAACAAGCAAATGTTCCTTCCTACACCAAAAAAAATGAAAAAGTTCCATTAAATATTTACAATGAATTTAAAGATGAACTCAATAAATATGATGTTTTAATTATTGATACCTCTGGAAGAGATGCCTTATCCAAGGATTTAATAGAAGAAATTGAAACCTTAAATCAATTAATTAAGCCGAATGAAAACTTATTAGTTATTTCTGCAGACATTGGGCAGGCAGCGCAAAAGCAAGCTGAACAATTCAACAAAAGCTGCGATATTTCTGGAGTTATTGTATCGAAGATGGATGGGACCGCTAAAGGTGGTGGTGCTCTAACCGCTTGTGCTGTATCAAAAGCTCCAATAAAGTTTATTGGTGTTGGAGAAAAAATTGAGGATTTAGAGCATTTTAATCCCAAAGGTTTTGTTGGTAGATTATTAGGAATGGGTGACTTAGAAGCTCTATTAGAAAAAGCAAAAGAAGCCATTAAGGTAGAAGATGCAGAAGACTTAGGTAAAAAATTCCTGAAAGGAGAATTTAATCTTATAGATTTATATGAGCAGATGTCGGCAATGAAAAAAATGGGATCTTTGAAAAAGATTGTTGAGATGGTACCTGGTTTTTCATCTTTGCAGCTGCCAAAGGAGATGCTTGATGTACAAGAAGAAAAGCTGGAAAAATGGAAAATTGCTATGCAAAGCATGACAAAAGAAGAGCTTGAAAATCCAGATGAGATTACAAGCGAAAGGATAGATAGAATAAGCAAAGGTTCTGGCATTCCGACAAGCACAATAAGAGAATTAATAAAACAATATAGGCAAAGCAAAAAGATTGTAAAGATGTTTAAAGGCAATCAAGGAGATATGAGCAAGATGATGAAAAAGTTCGGCGGTAAGTTTCCAGCAAATTTTAAGATTTAGATGATGTTTTCCCATCAACAATCTCCCCATAACCTATAAGTCTGAACCTGTTTCCTATCATTCTTGATATTGTTACACGAGAATTTATTTCTGCGCAAACCGGTATTTTTAATCTGCATGTAACATTTTTTTTCTTGAATCCATTCACTATACCCACTGTTGCAGCTGAATTTACATTTAGCATTAACGTCTCATTCATCTTTATGGGATCCACTTTTAATTCTTCCTGAGTCCCTACAACCCTCTCCAACAGATTTAGGGATAAAGTAATTTCATATAATACATCCGGTAATTTTCCAGGCAAACCAACAATTGACCCGCCAAGTGAATCTGATTTTACAATTGAAGGGTCCAAAGAAGTAAGTATTCCAATTGTACCACCCGGAGATATTTCTTTCACTGATGCCCCCCCATATTTTAAGTCGACAATTTTTGTTATTACTGGCTTCCATACATCTTTATTTTTTTCCATCACTTTTCTTCCTGGCTTTATTTCTATATCCTGCTTTGCTTGTAATATACCCTGCTTCATGCTGCCCCCAAGAACTCCTCCTATTAAGTCTTTAGGCAGACTACCTGGCCTGTTAATGTCAAAGCTTCTTGCAACAAGCATACTAGGATCTTTACTTTTATCTCTTTTTGGTGTTGATATTGTTTTTTCGATAGCTTCTATTAAAGCGCTTATGCCCACATTATGTTGCGCAGATAGGGGTATTATCGGAGCGTTTTCATAATCTGTTCCTTTCACAAACGCTTTAATCTGCTTATAATTATTCATGGCACCTTTCTCATCAACAAGATCAATCTTGTTTTGGACAATAACAACATTTTTGATTCCTATTATTTGCAATGCCATTAAATGTTCTCTTGTTTGTGGTTGTGGGCATGTCTCATTAGCAGCTATTAGCAATAAGGCTCCATCCATTATTGTGGCTCCTGAGAGCATAGTGGCCATTAGGCTTTCATGACCTGGTGCATCAACAAAACTAACTTTTCGCAAAACCTTGGCTTTTGATTTGTTTTTGAGTTTTGCGGTATAGTCATTTCCTTCCTTATAGAAAACAGCATCCGCATATCCTAATCTTATTGTAATGCCTCTTTTTATTTCCTCAGAATGCGTGTCTGCCCACACTCCAGAAAGCCGTTCCAATAAAGTTGTTTTTCCATGGTCAACATGACCGACCATGCCTATATTAAGCTCTGGCTGTACTACTTTCTCACTAGATTTTGTTGTTTTTTTCGTTCTTGGCATAGGCATATTTTGTATTACACTAGTTTTATTTTCAATATTATTATTCTAATTAATCACTGTTTTTATTTTTGTTGGATTTTTATTATTATCAATTATTGGTCAGTTTTGCGTCGTCGGTTATTATTATTTTTTTATTGTTTTGTTATTTTATTGAATTTTTAATTGTTGTTTTATTTTTTATTGGTTTTTGTTTTGCTCTTTAGGTTTTTCTTCTGATTTTGCCCCTTTTTGTTCTAGATCTTTTTCTTCTTTAGCTTCTTTCTTGGGCTCTTCTTTTTGTTCAGGCTTTGCTTCAGGTTTTTTCTCTCCCATGGAATGGGTACCGGAAATCTCTGATTTCCCAGTATCTTTAATTTCTTCTTTTGGCTTCTCTGCTTCACCTTCTTTTTTACCAAACACCTCAGAAAGCTTTTTTGTTCCTTCTTTTAACACTTTAAGGTTTATTGCAGCAATCTGCTCATTGATTTTGTGGCCGCAAACTGTCTTTCTTTTCTTCATCCCTTTAAATCCGCCTTTAAATCCAACACCGGGATAAATGACTAATCTCTTTCTTATTCCCAGAATCCCGCGCCTCATTGGAAAACCACAATAATCTGTGCCACCAGTTATTGAGAACTCATAACCTCCTATCCCTATCTTGTCTCCTTCTATTTTTTCTCCTATATTTAAGCCCATAAAAGGAGCTGCCTGTGCATCCTTGATTTCTGTTTTATAGCACTTTCCCGATTTAGGGTCTGCAATGTTAATTTTAAAGCTTGCCATAGTAATTTCCTCCTGTTTTAATTTATTCTAAAAAAGAATAATAATCGGAATAATCTCTCATTTAAAAAGTTTATTGATTATTTGCTAAACGAAACAAACGCGCCCGGAAACATCTTATCCGGCAGGCAGCTTCCTACCTTATTATTCTCCTTAAAGAAAGGGTATTGCTCACAAGCTTTGGGCCTATTTTTGTATATAACACATGAGTGTTTCCCGTCTTTATGTTTTTTGAGAAAAACACATCCTTTTCTGTTTTTTTTTAATATAAATATAGGTATATCCGACAACTCTCTTTCAAGAAAATCTTCTTCTTTATATCCTAGTTTTCTTATATTTTTAATCTCTGCTTTGCTTATACGCACACTTAATTTTATACAGCATTGTCCGCAGTATCTGTCGCACTTGAAGTTTTCTTTTGTAAATATGTCTTGCATAACCTAGTTTTTAATTGAGAAGTATAAATATATTTTGGAATCTTGTTATTAATAAAAAAACATGCTATAGACAAACTCATCCTTGTTCTTGTAATAATGATCTTTTAATGTTGTTTCATGCTTAAAACCTAATTTTTCATAGAATTTATGTGCTCTTTTATTGTCAGCATGCGTCAATAAGTATAGTTTTCTTAATTTTGAATTATTTTTTTTATAGTATGCTTTTGCATCTTTTACCAATGTATCAAATAATTTTTTTGCGATTCCTTTTCCCCTGTACTCTGGAAGGACCGCAATCCTGTCTAATTCACATAACCTGTGCTTAGGCAGGCCATGAACAACCCATGTAACAATGCCTGCTATCTCGCCGTTAGCTGCTACAATATAATTATGGAATTTTTTTATTTCATTTTTAAAAACATTAATCCCTTCCTTTAAATCTTTAATATTATAGCTTTTTACAAGAACATTAGCAATTCCCCTTGCATCCTTCAATGTTGCTTTTCGGAATTTCATCTTGTCACAAACTCTTGCCTTCTCATTTTTGAGACTAATCTTTCTAAAGTGTCTATTTTTTGCATAAGTTCGAGCTTTTCCTTGTCCATCTCAATAAGTTGCTGTGCAAATCTTGTAAGCTCAAAATCCTCTTTCTTTATGTTTCTGCTTATTTCTGTAAATTTATTTATTTCCTCGCTTAGATTATTTACTTTTTCTGTTATTTTATTTATATTTTCTTTAAGCTCGTTATAGTTATCTGAATCTTTTTTTAGTGTGTCAATCTGTATCTTAAGCTCTTTATCAAGCTCTTCTTCAAATTTCTCAATCAGTTTCTTCTGCAGTTGTGATTTTAATAATTTAAACTGAAAAAGTTCCTTTTCAAAATCGTGCCTTATGTTTTTTATCAAGGTTACATTTTCATCAAAATTCTTGAAGAATTCGTTATTTTTATTGTCAAGTTCATTTATATTATCATTTATCTGCTGTTTTAATGCTCCTATTTCATTCTTTAACTCGCTAACAGAGCTTGTAGCATAATTTAAATTGTTTTTTATAACATCAACTTGCTCTTTCATTGCCATTAAGTCTTTTATTTTTTGTATCATATTACCTCTCTCCTTTTAGTAGATATTCTTTTAGTTTTTCAACTGCAATTTTTCTGAATCTTTTTAAATTTTCGCAATTTTGCATTTCCCCATAAGTTTTATCGCTGTTTTCCGGAATAAATATTGGATCATGCCCAAAACCGTTATTTCCTTTTATTTCTTCTGCAACAATGCCTTTTTCCTCACCTAAAAAGCTCACAGGCTCTTTTCCTGTCTCGCAATAACTAACTGCAGATTTATAATAGCAAGTTCTGTCTTCAACATTTTCCATTAATTTTATTATTCCTTTTAACCCGATTCTTTTATGAATGTAAGATGAACAAGTTCCGGGAAAATCATTCAAAGCCTTAATAAACAAACCAGAATCCTCAACAACAACTGGTTTTTGCAATTGCATAGAAAGCCTTTTTGCAGCTTCTTTCGCTATTTCCTCAGGATTATCACTTCTTAATTCTCTATATTCTTTTTCAATATGATTTATCTTTATACTGTCTCCGAATATTATTTTGAATTCTTTTACCTTGCCTAAGTTGCTTGTTATGAGGTTTATTTGCATAAGAAAAAGGATTATTGATTAGTATTTAAATATGATTAAAAATTTAAAAATCAGATAATTTAAATATTATATGCTAAATCTTCATCGTTATTCTATGAAATTTAATTTAAAATATATATTTGGAATTAGCATTTTATTTTTTATTGTTTTAACTGGTATTATTCTGATAACTGAGGGTTATACAATTTATGCATATGTGGCATTCATGGATGTGTCAATTATATTAATAGGTTTAACCATGTCGGGCTACTATATTATTCATTTTCTAAAGGAAAACAATTCCCTGCAGTATCTAATACTGGCTAGTCTATTTATTATGGTTACTGCAAGCCATTTATTAAGGTTGATTTTTGGAGGGTTATTATGTTAGGAAAAAAGTGTTTAATATTCATTATCCTTGCAATAAGCATCGGCTTGGCAGCATATGATTTTTTCCTGTTTCTAATTCCTTCCAAAATTGTTTTTCAGATACATAATATATCTGCATTTTTAATTGGTGTAGGATTCATATATTTTTCTTATACCTTAATCATAAAAAAGGCAGAAAACCGGTATGTTCATCTGTTAAGCATGACTGTTGGATTTGCAATGGTTGTGATACATCTGACAAAATTGGCCATAGGTAAGTGTGTGTGAATTAGGAAAAATTATTTAAAAAGTAAGTTTTTAATTATAAATTATGCCGAGATGGAAGAATTAATTTACTTCTTCTTAACCAAATCCAATTTAATATTCAATTCCTTAATCTGCTGCTCAGGAACATCTGAAGGGCTATTATCCATTGGGCATTCTGCATCCTTGTTCTTAGGGAATGCTATCACTTCTCTTATGTCATTATAGCCGCACATTAATGCAACTATACGGTCAAAACCCAGACCCATTCCTCCATGAGGTGGTGTTCCATATTTGAAGGCTTCCATTAAAAAGCCGAATTTTTTCCTTGCTTCCTCATGGCTTAGACCAATAATCTTCATCATCTTTTCCTGGGTTACAGGATTTGTTTCTCTTATAGAGCCAGAGCCTAATTCCAGTCCATTCAAAACCAAATCATACAAATCAGCGTAAACCCTACCAGGATTCTTGTCAAGGAACTGTATGTGCTCTTTCTTTGGAGCCGTAAAAATATGGTGAGAAGGCATCCATTTTTTCTCATCCTCATCCCACTCAAACAACGGAAAGTCAACAACCCAGCAGAATTTAAACTCTTTTTCATTGATTAATTTTAACCTCTTCCCCACCTCAACCCTTATTTTAGACAATATTTCATTTGTATTTTTCTCGTTATCAGCAATAAAAAATAATATAGTGCCTTTCTTTGCTTTTGTTTTCTCAATCAGTTTTTTCTGTGTATCCTTATTAAAAAATTTAGCAATATTACTTTCAAGACCTTTTTCTGTTACCCTCATCCACGCCATTCCTTTTGAGCCTATACTAATTGCAAAATCAATTAAATCATCTATCTCATTTCTCGAAAATTTATCTTCCGGGTTAATGCATTTTACTTTCTCTGCTTTATTAAAAACATTAAAATCAGAGCTTTTTGCAATATCCGTAACATCCGTCAATTCAAGACCGAACCTTAAATCAGGTTTATCGCAGCCATATTTATCCATTGCATCTTTATGGGAAATCTTAGGAAACTCATACTTAATATCAACATTAAGAACCTTTTTCATCATATATTTATACAAACCTTCCACCATCTCGATGACATCCTCTGCATTAACAAAACTCATCTCAACATCAATTTGGGTATGCTCTGGCTGTCTATCTTGTCTTAAATCCTCATCCCTTAAGCACCTAGCCATCTGATAATATCTGTCACATCCGGAAACCATTAAGATTTGCTTATATAACTGGGGGCTTTGTGGCAAAGCATAAAATTTTCCAGGATTTATACGACTGGGTACAATATAATCTCTAGCTCCTTCTGGTGTTGCCCTGACCAAAATAGGTGTTTCAATCTCCAAAAAATTATTTTTATTCAGATACTCCCTGGCTGCTTGAGCCGCATTATTCCTCATAAGCAGATGCTTCTGCATTACAGGCCTTCTTAAATCCAAATAACGGTATTTTAGCCTTAAATCCTCATTTGCCTCAATCCTATCATCAATCTCCAAAGGAGGTGTTTCAGCTTTACTCAGAACTTCCAATTCATCAACTAAGACTTCTATCTCCCCGGTCTTTAATTTAGGATTCTCAAGTCCTTTCCCACGAGCTCTTACCTTACCCTGTACAGAAATAACATCTTCCCTTCTTAATCGCTCAGCTTCTTTATGCGTTTTTTTATCGTGCTCTGGGTCAAAAACTACCTGGGTAAGGCCATATCTGTCTCTTAAATCAATAAAAATTATGCCGCCATGATCCCTACTAGAAGAAACCCAACCAGAAAGCACTACTTTTTTTTTAATACTTTTTTTAGTTAATTTTCCACATGTATTCGTCCTTTTTAATTTCATATTTTCCCCTTTAATTTCAGCTCAAAAACAACATCTTCCAGTTTCTTCAGATTCCACTTGATTTGGTCTGATTTCTTCCTTAGTCCGCCATTCCTTAGGTTAAATTCAAGAAACTCTCCATAAATCTCCTCAACAAGATTTTTAATCTCCATTGCCTGTTTAAAATTTTTCTTTATAACATCATTCACAGCCTTTCTTACGAGCTCTCCAGTTAGATCACATAAACCCATCAAATAACTCTCATTATCAACTTTCAAAAAAGACCTAGTCGGAATTTTGTTATTTTTAATAAAACGATAATAACACAATGCTTCAACATATTCTTGTAATGCTGTCTGATCTATATTTGTATCAAGGCAGGGATATATATCAAGAGATTTCTTCTGTTTTTCAATCTCTTTTACATACAAATCTGCAGATTTAATATCTCCTCTATGTAAAGCATAAATAATTCTTTTTGAGCTATTAATGACGTCTCTTGATTTTTGTATTACCTCTTCTCTCTTAATGTCAAAAGCTGCTATTTCCTTTCTTATTTTCCCAAAGTCCTTCTTGTCTAACATTCTTGATTCTGTAGATTACACCGTTTTATAAAGTTTTTTGATTTTTTGTCATTATAAATTTCTATGAGCTGTGCCAGAGCGGACTTAAGTCAAAATACTGATTTTGATTTATGACATTACTTGCTTCTACCAACCCGCCCCCATAAATTAGGCAAAGCCCTATATTTTGTATTATCGAAAAGTTTATATATAATCTGACTAAAGAGTTAATAAAAAATGGTGTCGGCATTTAGAGGTATCATAGACTTTTTTAACAATATAGGTGTATTTGATGTAGTGTTGCCTTTTCTTCTTGTTTTTACTGTTGTTTTTGCTCTTTTGGAAAGGACAAAGGTTTTCGGCATTGAAAAAATAGAAGGTAAAGAATATACAAAGAAAAACCTAAACTCTGCAGCAGCTTTTGTAATAGCATTTCTTGTAATAGCTTCCTCAGAGCTTGTAGAAATAATAACAAAGGTTTCTTCACAGTTTGTTGTACTGTTATTTGGAATAGTTTTATTTCTGCTTTTGGTAGGCTCATTTTATAAGGAAGAGCCCCATGGGGTTTTCCTGGAAGGTGGATGGAAAACAACATTTATGTTCATAGTTTTTGTTGTTTTGGTTTTCATTTTCCTTGATGCTTTAAATTTACTGGGAGATATATCTGATTTTTTTAAAGGTACAAACCGGGGAGAATTTGTAGGATCTATTCTATTAGTAGCCCTAATAGTATTTTTTATTGTTTACGTGACTAAAGAGAATCAATCTAACCAACTTGAAAAGAAAAAATAGTAAAGTTTAAAAAGTATGAGTTCAATGATTAATAAAATCATCAGAATAACAAATCAATGTAGGAAAAATGGCAGAATTGGCTTTTGAAAGCTTTATGCAGTCTTTAGAAAGGGTAGGTTTTGTAGATGTGTTACTACCATTTCTTCTGATATTTACCATTATATTCGCAGTTCTAGAGAAAACTCATATTTTAGGAGAAGGAAAAAGAAACATGAACGTAGGCATAGCTGTGATATTTGCCTTGTTAGTTGTTATACCGCATGTAACTGGAAATTTCCCAGCTGGCTATGACCCTGTTGCAATCATAAATGCAGCTTTACCTTCTATTTCATTAGTGATTGTAGCAGTTATAGCACTTATGATCTTAATAGGCGTTTTTGCGCATGACAGAATCCTTTTGGGAATGACTGCACCTGGATGGGTAGGTTTATTTTCAGTGGTTACACTCGTATTTATATTTGGAAGCGCTGCTGGATGGTGGACCACAGGAATCCTTGATTGGTTAGACCAGATCTTCGGCTCAGATATTATAGCAATACTAATAATGATACTTGTGTTTGGAATCATCATAGCATTTGTCACAGGAGGCGGTGAGCACGAAAAGGTTGGAGCCCTTGAAAAAGCCGGCATCAACCTCAAGAATTTATTTGGCGGCGGAAAATGAAAAAATGGCCACATTTCTTGATGTTACTGTCCTAGAAAATTTTTCTGTTATTTTTGTATTTATTTTTGTCTGGCTTGTTGTTTATGCCATATTGCTTTATACAAAAGTGCTGGGTCAAAACCAACTTATTAACATAGTAATAGGATTAGTAGTCGCTTTCTTTGTTATAATATCAGAAATAGCTACCTTAGTCATAAAGCAAATAGCCCCTGTTTTTGCTGTAGTCCTTGTTTTTATTGTAATTATATCCGTTGCTTCAGGTATGTTTGGCAATGTCCAAGTAGAATCTCTCAATAGCCTAAAATGGGTTGTACTTGTTATTTTGATTGTAGCGCTCATTGTTGGGGCTTTAGCAATAGTAAGGGAAAACATCGATATTCCAGAAAGGGGGGAAGATTTTGGTAAAGTATCCACAGTAATATTCCACCCAAATTTTCTTGGCATGGCTCTTATACTCGCTATAGCAATCTTTACTGTAGGATTGCTGGCTTCTAAACAAACTTAACTACTTCTTGCTTATTTTAGAACTCTTTGTTATTCTCTCTAACTTATTAACATTCTCTGTCAAACTCGGCAATACTTTTTGAAAAACCTTTTCCATAGCCAGTATTTCTGTCCCTACATCCTTTATGTTCTTGTCATAATCAGAAATCTTAGTAAGCAGACTCTTATGCAGGTTGTTTAAGCTGTTTGTGATGTCTGTTGCATGCTGCTCAATTTGATTGATTTTTGTCTCTGTTTTTTCCTTCCAGTCAATTATTATTTTTATGTCTTGCTCAAACTCCTTCCACTTTTCATCTATTATGGCTTCAGCTATTTCCTCAATCTGCTCTTTGTCTACTTCTGGTTGTAGAGGTTGTTCAGCTGGCTGTTGAGCAGGGTATGGCTGCTCCTGAGGAACATTTTGTTGAGGCATATCAAAGCCTGGACTTTGCTCTGCATTGCCTCCACTTAAGTTCAGCTGGTTCAGAGCATCAAAAATTTGTGAAGAACTATAGCCTTGTTTTTCAAGTTCGGAAATTATCTGGTTATTGTTAAAACCACGCTGTTTTAATGCCGTAATCTGGCTAATTGGTGATCCAGGAGCAGATGGCTCTTGCACTTCTTTCTTCTTTCCAAAGCCAAATATGGCCATATGTTCACACCTCTTTTTTTACATTAATGCAAAACTTATCATTATAAAACTTTCTATTTTTTTTTTGTAATCTTCTCTTTTTGAATCATCTCTTTAACTATTGCTTCAACCTCATTTTGCGTAACAAACTTAACAGGATTCCAAAAATTTATGTACTTCTCAAGCACTTTCACTTCATCTCTTTTTGCTGTTTCTTTTAATTCTTTTACCAAATCAAATATTTTTTCCTTTATTTCAGCAATCTTTGTTTTTAGATCACCTATATCAGAAGTTAAGGTTCTTATATCGGTAGCAAATACCTTGTTTTTGCCAAGCATATTCTGCTCTGTAACTTGCAGTGTTCTCCTTATATTAGTAAAACTTTCTTCAAGAAGCCTTAGCCTTCTACTTAAGTTGCTTATGTCTTCTGTAAGAGCCTTAAAATCAGGCTGTGCAGGAGCATTTCTGTGAAAAAGCCCCGCATGCTGTTTTGGTTGAGGAGCTTGTGGCTGTGAAGGTGCTTGCAATTGTGCCATTTTAGTTTGTCTGTACTTTTGTTTTATAAATATGTTTTGTTTTTACTGAGTATTTGGTAGGATTTTTAATGCAGCATCCTTAATCAAAACTTATTTATACCACTTAAATCCTAAATGTTTTCATCTATGACAAAAACAATTTCCAAAGAAATACCGTTAGCTGAAATAACTTTACGAAGGTATGAAAAGCCCTCAAAGCTGTCTGAGAGGGATATTGTAAGAAAACTATGCTTATCCATTGGCCTTTTACAGCCCGGTGATTCAAGGGATGTTATTGTTGACATTCTTCATGTGTTATTAAATGCCAAGAAACAAAAAAAAGCACTAACTTCAGAAGAAATTGAAAAAGAGGTTATAAATACAAGAAAAAAACAGAAACTTGCTCTTCAGGGAATAGCTTCCTCGAATATAAGAAGGCAGATAAAAAGGCTTAGAGATTTGTTTTTAGTTGAAAAAGTAAAAAATCAATATAGAATCACGGAATTTGAAGAGCTAAATGTAATATTTGAAGAAAAGATAGAAAAATTCTATTTAAAGTCAATAGTTGATAGGGTTAAGGAGTATTTTGAGAGTTTGAGGTAATTTACATAATATTTATAAACTCAAAACTATTTCTCAATATGGTACTGATTGCAGTATAGATACTTCTTTTCAATTTTTCTGCCTTAGTTTTACCAATAGTGTATACTGGAAAACATAAGATTTATAAATAAAGGATAGAGTATTATTTTTTTTAATATGAACTTCAAAGATAGAGATATAATCTCAATCCATGATTTCTCAAAACAGGAATTGCTTTTTATTTTAAAGATTGCAAAATCAATGGAAAAAAAGCCTAATCTGGATTTGTTAAAAGATAAAGTTTTGGCCACCTTATTCTTTGAGCCCTCAACAAGGACAAGATTAAGCTTTATATCTGCTATGGAGCAACTAAGCGGCAAAGTGATAGGATTTTCAAATACAGGCTCAACTTCAATAAAAAAGGGTGAAACCTTATGGGATACTATAAAAATGGTTGA
>JASMFO010000005.1 GCA_030751755.1 Candidatus Woesearchaeota archaeon | reverse complement strand
AAACCAAAACATTAAATATCAAATTAAATTTATAGAATTTATGGAAGGTATTGGGCTAAAAAGGGGAAAAACATTTCTTGCACAGGCTTCTGTGCTGAAAAGACTTATTGCATTCTTGATAGACATTTTGATCGTTAACCTGATAATCTTGTTTCCCTTCAGAAGAATTTTTGGGGCTATAGTGCCGGAAACAGAATCATTTTCCAAAACACTTGACTTTTTAAGCAATAACTCTGGGTTAAGCGGGTTCATAACTCTTATTATGTTTGCAGTTGCTTTTTTGGCAATTATGTATTTCATGCTTCTGGAGAAAAAATTAAATCAGACTCCCGGAAAAATGCTGTTTAACCTATATGTACAAAGCCAAACAAAAGATTTAAAATACTGGCAGCTATTTGTAAGAAGCATATTTTTAATACCCTTGTTTCCTTTTGTCTTGTTGTGGATTATTGATCCTATAGTTATGTTTTTTAATAAAGATAGCCAAAGGCTGTCAGAGATATTAAGCAAAACAAAGGTTGTTGAAAGGTATAAAATATAAACATAACAAAAAGGGCACAATAAATAAAATTTCAATGCCCAAACAAAATAAAGTTTAATATTAAATGATGAAATAACAAATAATTGTGAATGATTGGATAAAAAATAATACAAAAAATGAAACAGCAAAAAAACAATTGGGGGTATGTTTTAAAGGTTATTATAGGCTTGACAATTTTAAGCTTTCTTATTGCATTGTTTATATCTTTTTTTATAGGGAATGATTTTGAGGGTTTAGACGGCAATGTTGCAGTAATTGACATAACAGGTACAATTGTAGCAGATAAGGATGCAAATTTTTTGTTTGAAGATGTAACCTCTTCAGATGAAATAAGAAAATTGATAAGAAAAGCTGACAAAAATAACAGGATTAAGGCAATAATATTCAAAATCAACAGTCCTGGCGGAAGTGCTGTAGCTTCTGAAGAGATTGCAAATGAAATTAAGAAAACAAATAAAACAACTGTCGCATGGATTAGGGAAATAGGAACTTCTGGAGCTTACTGGATTGCTTCTTCTGCTGATTATGTAATTTCAAACAGAATGTCCATAACAGGTTCAATAGGTGTCATAGCATCTTATCTTGGCTTTTCTGATTTTCTTGAAGAACATAATGTTAGTTATGAAAGATTAGTTGCTGGAAGTTTGAAGGATATGGGAAGCCCTTTTAAAGAACTAACACCTGGAGAAAAGGCATTGTTTGAAAAAAGCCTTGATGCAATACATGATTATTTTGTTGATGAGATTGCCAAAAACAGGAATTTAAGGAAAAGTGATGTTAAGAAGATTGCTACAGGAATGTTTTATTTAGGAGTTGAAGCAAAAGAGCTTGGCTTAGTGGATGAGCTTGGAAGCAGGGAAGAAGTGATTAATTATATTGAGAAACAGATAGGGGAAGAAACTGATTTGGTTGAGTACAAAAAAGAAAAAGGTTTTTTAGGCTCTTTAAGCCAGATAATAGGCCAGAGTTCATTTTATGTTGGTAAAGGTGTTGGAAATGCTCTTTTCACAAAAGCTAAATTAGCAGATAGTGTAAGCATTTCGACATAGAGTTAGTTTCAATAAACAATAATACACGCAAAAATCAAAGATTTTTGGTGTCCTGGAAACCTATGATTTCATGACAATAAAAAATAATTGCAATGATTAATAATTAAAAATAAATAATTTATTGGATTTAAATATTGTTCAAAAAAAGAGGTTCTTCAGGTGGTTTAATGAAAAAAGGTGTCATAGTTGCAATGTTATTGTTTTTTTTGTTAGTTATGGGTACTGCTTTTTCTGGGAATCATGATAACAATAAAAATAATGAGAAAGTTGACAGTGAAGTTGAAGATTTATTAGAACAAGTAGATGAGGTTTCTGTTATTGTTGTTCTGGAGGATGATTATGATGTTTTGAATGAATATTCTGTTTCTTCTTTAAATGAAATGGATGAGTTTGAGAAAAAAAAGGCGATGGTAGAGGAGCAGCAGGAGAATGTCCTGTCTGACTTGGACTTGAAGCAGGAAAAAACGCTTGGA
>JASMFO010000004.1 GCA_030751755.1 Candidatus Woesearchaeota archaeon | reverse complement strand
TATAATGGCAGCATACGCGGCATGCCACATTGCGATGAAGCAGGCCATATGATGGAAAATGGTCATTGTGTTGCTACAATACATGCAGAATCAAATGCAGTTTTACAGGCAGCTAAGAATGGTGTTATGATTGATAAGTCTGAGGTCTACATTACTGCCAGTCCATGCTGGCCTTGCTTTAAGATGTTAGTTAATGCTGGAATTAAAAAAATTTATTACGGAGAGTTCTACAGGGATGAAAGAATCTTTGATGTTGCAAAAAAACTAGGCATAGAATTAACACATATAGAAGTTGATCAAAGTAAATTGTAATAGAAAACTTTTTAAATCATTGTTAAAATTTTAATTTCGACGTAAAATGCCAGAAGACGAAAAGAATGAGGAAAAAGAGGAAGAAACTGTATATGACGAAGAAGGCAGAGAAGAGCTTGTAGAAGGCGGTGAAATGAGCCCTGAGGAAGCAGGGTTTATGCAGGGCTACGAGAAGGCTGACGAAGAAAAAGAGAAGAAGGAAGACAAAGAAGACAAAGACGAGGACGAATAAAAAGCTTTTTCTGCAATTATATACCTATATCTCTATCTGCCGTGATAATGTTTAAATAACTTGTTAGTTTACCATTTAAAATGCAAGCAATAAGAAAGAAGGAAACTGCTAGTTTACCAACAGAATATGGAGATTTTACTGCAGTTGTTTATGAATGCAGCAAAGGGTTACATCATCTTGCTTTAGTCAAAGGGCACATTAAAAATAAAAAAGATGTTTTAGTACGAGTTCAGTCTGAATGCCTCACCGGCGATGTGTTTCATTCTTTAAGATGTGACTGCAGCCAGCAGCTTGACAAGGCATTAAAGTTAATAGGAAAGGAAGGTGGTGTTTTAGTTTACTTAAGACAGGAAGGCCGTGGAATTGGATTGGTAAATAAAATAAAAACATATGCATTACAGGATCAGGGCATGGACACTGTTGAAGCAAATGAAAAACTTGGTTTTAAAGCTGATATGAGGGACTACACTGTTGGAGTGCAGATTCTAGTTGACTTAGGATTAAAAAGAATAAGGTTGCTAACAAATAATCCTAAAAAGATAGAAGGTTTAGGGAAGTATGACATTAAAATTATTAAAAGAGTTCCACTAATGATTAAGCCTAATGGGTTAAATAAAAAATATCTTAAAGCAAAAAAAGAAAAACTGGGGCATTATTTAGAAGATAAGGGGGTTGTCTAACACTCAAAATCTCAGCAATCCCATAACCTTGGCAATATCTTTTTCATCTATAACAAACAAAGTATCGGTCCAGGTAGACATTGTTTCTATAATATTAATCCCATTTTCAGCCAATAAGGTTGATAAATAAGCAATAACGCCTAAAGTTTTTTCCATATCCTTAGAGCTTTTCAATATAACTTCTGCCAGGTTTTCATTTATCTTTATAATTTTATTTTTGAATAGCCTCTTTACAAAACTTAGAAATTCATAAGAAGTTATTACTGTAATTGTATTTGAGCCTTCTATAATGTGGAATAGCTCAGATTTCTTTTTAATCTCTTTCTGCAGTTCAATCAAATGGCCGTAGTAAATATCCTTCTCCACCAAAACAACAACAATCTTATTTTTGACTTCTAACTTGCTGCCTTTTAATATTTTGATTATTTTATTCTCTAAAACAGCTTCTTTGCTAACTTTCCTATGATATCTTCTGCAGGCTATTAATATTGCATCAAAATTCTTTTTCAACTCTAAATTTAAGTCCCCGCATATCTGCCTTGTCAAAGAAGAATAGTTAATCATGCCTTTCTTTAAGCAGTCTTTAATTGAAGGATGCTGTGCTATATAATCCTCTGTAAGCTTTGTTATATTTACCAATTTACCAACCCCCAATTGCACAATAAAAATTATCCTTGATTAATCGATTTATTTATTTCCCTAGATACATTGTCGTCAATTTCTATTTTACTTACATCAATCCAATCTGAAAGGTCTTTTTGCATATTAAAGGAGCGTATATGTCTTGATATCTTTGTGGTACTCTTCCAAAAAGACATATCGCTCAATAATAATAATTTTATAACTTCTATTTAAATGTTTTGTTTTGGACATATTTAATTAAAATTAAACAAATAGTTTTATGCAAGACATTTTCTCCTTTATATGTAATGTCTAATATTATACATTTTTGTCTAATTTGTCTAAAATAGGGCGTTAGATTTATAAGGTAAAAGGGAGTTACCATATCACCTATAAGGGACATAAATTCAATAAAAATGAAGCGGAAAGCCACAGACTTTTATTTAACGCTTTCCTGTCATTTTTTATTTCATAAAAAATGAAGCAAAAAGTTGTATTAGCATATAGCGGAGGCCTGGACACTTCAGTCATACTAAAATGGCTTATTGACAAAGGCTTTGATGTAGTTGCATTTATAGCAGACTTAGGACAAGAAGAAGACCTTGATGCAGCTAAGGAAAAAGCTTTGAAAGTAGGTGCATCTAAGGTTTACATAGAGGATGTAAAAAAAGAATTTGTTACTGATTTTATATTCCCTTCAATAAGGGCAAATGCAGTCTATGAAGGCCGTTATCTAATGGGAACTTCCTTAGCAAGGCCTTTAATTGCGAAAAAGCAGATTGAGGTAGCAAAAAAGGAAAAAGCGGATTTTGTAAGCCATGGTGCTACAGGCAAGGGCAATGACCAGGTAAGGTTTGAGCTGACATATTATACCCTTAACCCAAAAATAAAAGTAATAGCTCCATGGAAAGATGCAGAATTTCTTGCACAATTTAAAGGAAGAAGTGATATGCTCAAATATGCAGATAAGCATGGAATTCCTGTTAAGGTTACAAAAGAAAAGCCTTACAGTACAGATGCAAATCTCATGCATATAAGCTATGAAGCTGGAATATTGGAAGACCCCAAACAGACACTGGATGATGAAGATTTTCAAATGACAAAAAGCCCTAAGGAAGCCCCAGACAAGGAAACAGCAATTGAGATAGAATTCAAGCACGGAAATCCAGTAAACGTAAAAAACAAAAATGACGGGACTGTAAAGACAAAGCCTCTTGAGTTATTCCAATACCTCAACAGATTAGGAAAAGAAAATGGCATTGGCAGGATTGACATGGTTGAAAACCGCTTTGTTGGAATAAAGTCAAGAGGAATTTACGAAACTCCTGGAGGAACAATATTGCATATAGCTCATCGTGATATAGAAGGGCTTACATTAGACAGAGAAGTAGCCCATCTTAAAGACATGTTAATGCCCAAATTTTCGGAGTTGGTTTATTACGGTTTTTGGTATTCTCCGGAGATGAAATTTTTGCAGGCAGCATTTGGCAAGAGCCAGGAGCATATAAACGGAACTGTTTATTTGTCATTATACAAAGGAAATTGCAGTGTTACAGGACGTGAATCAAAAGATTCATTATACAATCAGGACTTAAGCAGCATGGATGCTACTGGAGGCTATGACCAAAAAGATGCTTTAGGATTTATAAAACTGAATGCTGTAAGGTTAAAGGCAAGTTCTTTAAGAAGCAAAAAAGACACTTATTAATGAAAAATTATCAAAAATGAAATATCTATTATCCCTTCGATACTGGAACAAAGAAATGGTTGATGATTTAATCAGCCATGCATCTAAAATTAAAAAAAATCCTGAAAAATATTTTGACATTTTAAAGAGCAAAACAATGCTCATGATATTTGAAAAGCCATCCTTAAGGACCAGGGCTTCGTTTGAGGTTGGGATGACTCAACTAGGGGGCCATGCAATATATATGGATATAAAAGACTCTCCATTAGGGAAAAAAGAATCAATAGAAGACACAGCAAAAACAAGCAGCAGATATTGCGACATAATGATGGCAAGGTTGTTCAAGCAGGATAGTATTGAGAAGTTGGCAAACAATGCAACAGTGCCTGTAATTAACGGCCTGACAGACATATTCCACCCATGCCAGATTTTATCTGATCTGCTTACAATTTATGAGAAAAAGAATAAACTGAAAGGACTAAAGCTGTGTTTTGTCGGGGATGGCAACAATAACATTGTACATTCATTGCTTTTGGGGTGCTCAATTGTTGGAATAAACATCTCAATCAGCTGCCCAAAGAAACATGAGCCATTAGGGTGGGTTATTGATCTTGCAGAAAAAAATGCAAAGAAATCTGACTCAAAGATTGAAATATTGAACAATGCAGAAAAGGCTGTGGACAATGTGGATATAGTGTATGCTGATACGTGGATGAGCTATCATATCCCAAAAGAGCAGGAAGATGAAAGAATAAAGACTTTCAAGCCCTACCAGGTAACTGCAAAATTAATGGCAAATGCAAAGGAGGATGCTATTTTCATGAATTGTCTTCCTGCAATCCGCGGACAAGAACAAACTGCAGAAGTGATTGATGGTAAGCAAAGCATAGTATTTGATCAAGCAGAAAACAGGCTGCATATGCAGAAGGCAATAATTTTGAAATTATTACATAAGATCTAAAATGACAAAACTGTGGCAAAAAGATTACAAGCTGAATGAGGAAATTGAAAATTTTACTGTTGGAAATGACTTTTTGCTAGACAAAGAGCTGGTAAAATATGATGTTTTGGGCAGCATAGCGCATGCTACAATGCTAAATAAGATTAATATAATCGATAATAATGAATTACAAAAATTGAAAAAAACATTAATAGAAATTTTAGAGCTAGATAAAAAAAATAAATTTGAAATCAAGCAGGAAGATGAGGATGTTCATACAGCAATTGAAAATTATTTGACAAAAAAACTTGGCAATTTAGGCAAAAAGATACACACAGCACGTTCAAGGAATGACCAGGTATTAACTGCTTTGCGTCTGTACGAGAAAGAGGAATTAAAAGAAATTAAAACGTTATTGGGCCAGTATAAGGATTCATTGCTGACAATAACAAAAAAATACGGGAAGATAAAGATTCCAGGATATACGCATATGCAGAAAGCCATGCCAACAGATGTAAAAACATGGCTTGGATCTTTTATTTCCTCAATAGAGGATAATTTGAGATTATTGGATGCAGCTTATTCAATTATAGATAAATCTCCTCTAGGCAGTGCTGCTGGTTTTGGAATACCTTCCATCAAGATAAACAAAAAAATGACCGCATCCTTAATGGGTTTTTCAGAGGCAATGAGCAATCCAATGTATGCTCAATTAAGCCGCGGCAAACTTGAAGCGACAATTCTGCATTTGTTGAGCCAGATTATGCTTGATTTAAATAAATTATCAACCGATTTAATGCTGTTTAACATGCAGGAATTTGGCTTTATATCGCTGCCAAAGGATTTCTGTACAGGAAGCTCTATAATGCCGCAGAAGAAAAATCCAGATGTATTGGAGTTAGTAAGGGCAAAATATCATGTTGTTTTAGGAGAAGAATTCAAGGTCAAAAGCATGATAAGCAACTTAATCTCTGGTTATAATCGCGACCTGCAGCTTACAAAAGAGCCTGTTATCAGCTCCCTGGAAATAGTAAAAAGCTGCATTAAGATGATGGTTCTTACAGTATCAAAAATAAAAATCGATGAAAAAAAATGCGAAGAAGCTTTAACTAAAGAGCTTTATGCTACAGAAGAAGCTTACAAGCTTGTAAAAAAAGGAATTCCTTTCCGGGAGGCTTATAAAAAAGTAAGCAGAAAATTTTAACAAATGAAATTTATTGAAAACAATATCTGTGCGCCTAGAGGATTTAAGGCTGTTGGAAAGACTATGGGAATAAAGGTATCTGGCAAGCCGGATTTTGCAGTTATATTTAGCGAGGTTTTGGCAGATGCGGCTGCTGTTTATACATCCAACAAAGTAAAGGGCGCTCCGCTCATTGTTACAAAAAAGCATCTTGAGGATGGCAAAGCGCAGGCTATAGCTGTTAATAGTGGTGTTGCAAATGTATGCACTGGGGAAAAAGGAATAAAGGATGCTGAAGATACAGCAAAATTTGTAAGTAAAGAACTTGGAATTGACTCCAAAAATATACTTGTGGCATCAACGGGCCTTATAGGTGCTTTTATGCCAATGGGCAAAATAAAAAGTGGAGTAAAAGGAATAAAAAATGAATTAAAAACAAAGTCTGATGCGGCAAAGGCCATACTCACAACAGATAAAGCTGAAAAAGAAATTGCAGTTAAGGTTGATAACTTTACAATAGGGGCAATAGCAAAAGGCTCTGGCATGATACATCCCAATATGGCAACTATGCTTTGTTTTATAACCACGGATGCAAAGATACCGCAAAAAAAACTCATCTCCTTTTTGAAAAAGTCCGTTAATAAATCGTTTAATATGATAAGCGTGGATATGGATACCAGCACAAGCGACATGGTTATTATTATGGCAAATGGTCTTGCTGGAAAAATCAATGAAAAAAAATTTCAGGAAGCGCTTGATTATGTTTGCGCAGAGCTAGCTAAGAAAATAGCAAAAGACGGGGAAGGGGCAACAAAGCTTGTAGAAGTTGAGGCAAAAAATGCTGCCACTAAAAATGATGCAGAGAAACTTGCTAAATCAGTCATAAGCTCTAATCTGGTCAAATGCGCTGTGTTTGGCAATGACCCAAATGTGGGGAGGATAATGTCTGCAATAGGAAATTCAGGTGCTAAATTCAAGGAAAGCTTAGTAGATATATGTATTGGTGAAGAGCTTGTGGTAAAAAATGGCAAAATAAATGGTTTCGATGCAGATAAAGTAAAGAACACTATGAAAAATGATGCTCTAAAGATAACAATAAATATAAACATGGGCAAAGAAAAAGCAATAGCTTATGGCTGTGATATGAGTTATGATTACATTAATATCAATGCACGTTATACTACCTAGGTGATAAATATGGATTTAAGAAAAAAAGCACAGTTGCTTACTGAAGCATTGCCTTACACTAAGCAATTCAAAAATAAGATAGTTGTGATAAAATTTGGAGGCAATGCCCTGTCTGAAATAGAACATGTCGTTGAAGATGTAGTTTTACTAAAGCAGGTAGGCATAAAACCCGTAGTTGTTCATGGCGGTGGCCCTGAAATAGATAAAGAGTTTAAAAAACTAAAAATAACCCCCCAGTTTATTGGTGGATTAAGGTACACTAATAGCAAGACTATTAAAATTGTTGAAAATGTATTTAACAAAATAAACAATGAAATTGTTTATAATATAATCAGTCATGGAGCCAAATCAATTAACGCTACTGGCTATATCCGGGTAAAGCAGAAAAATCCTAAGCTTGGCCTTGTAGGAAAAATAACCAAAATAGATAAAGACACAATATTAAAGATAATAGATTCAGATTTTATCCCAATAATTTCTCCTATTGGGATTGGGGATGATGGAAAATCTTACAATATAAATGCTGACACTACAGCTTCACATCTTGCAGTTTCACTAAAAGCAGAAAAGTTCACTATACTCACTGATGTGGAGGGGGTAATAATAAATGGAAGATTACTATCTCACCTGAATTTTAATACTGCAAAAAAAGAAATTAAAAAAGGCACTATAACTGAAGGCATGGTACCTAAGGTAGAGGCCTGTATTTATGCGGTTCAAAATAAATGTCCCAAAGCGCATTTGTTAAATGGGTTAACTCCTCATTCTATTCTGCTTGAGATGTTTACAGACAAAGGGATTGGAACAGACATAGTATTTGAAAATGGATTCAAAAAAAATAATTGAAACTGAAAAGAAATGCATAATGCAGACCTATTCAAGGTCGAGCATTGTTATTGATCATGGTAAAGGATGTTATGTGTTTGGTAAAGATGGGAAAAAATATCTTGATTTATTTGGAGGGTTGGCAACATGCTCAATTGGACACGGAAGCAAAAAAGTAGCAGAAGCTGTCTGCAATCAAGCAAAAAAATTGGTTAATGTAACCAATCTTTATTATACAGAGCCGCAAGTGATTTTAGCTAAAAAATTGGTTAAGCTGTCTGGACTTGGGAAGTGTTTTTTCTGCAATTCAGGGGCAGAGGCAAATGAGGCAGCAATAAAACTAGCACGAAAGCATACTGGAAAGACAGACATCATATCTACAAAACATGCATTTCATGGAAGAACTTTAGGAGCTTTATCTGCAACATGGAAGGAAAAATTCAAGAAAAAATTTGAACCTACTTTGCCGGGATTTACTTTTGTTGATTACAATAATGTGGAGGCTACAGAAAATGCTATAACAGAAAAAACAGCAGCAGTTATAGTTGAGCCGATACAAGGAGAGTCAGGAATTATTATTCCAGATGAGGATTATTTAGTAAAACTGAAAAAATTTTGTGAGGAGAAGAATATTTTGTTAATTTTGGATGAGGTACAAACAGGAACAGCCCGTACTGGAAAGTTTTTTGCTTACCTGCATTACAATATAAAGCCAGATATTGTAACATTGGCAAAAGGCTTGGCTAATGGTGTTCCTATAGGGGTAACAATAGCAAAAGAAGGAATTGATTTTGACAAAAGCGACCATGCAAGCACTTTTGGAGGTAATAATCTGAGTTGTGCAGCGGCAAATGCAACTATAGATTTTATTTTGGAAAAAAATCTGATGGAAAATGCAGCTAAGCAGGGAAATTATTTTATGAAAAAATTAAATGAATTGAAAAATAAGCACGATATGGTAAAAGAAGTGCGCGGAAAAGGGCTGATGATTGGTGTTGAGTTGAATGCAGAGTGCAAGGATATTGCAAATAAATGTTTGGAGAAAGGATTGCTGGTTAACTGCGTATCAGAAAAGGTTTTAAGGTTTTTGCCTCCGTTAATAATAACAAAAAAAGAATTGGACATTGCATTGAATATTTTAGAGGGTGTGTTAGGATGAAAAAGGTGGGAATAATTGGTGCATCTGGTTATACTGGGCATGAATTAGTAAAAATTTTGAAGAAGCATTCTAATGTGGAATTAGTTGTTTTGAACAGCAAAAGCTATGAAGGAAAAAAAGTAAAAGAGCTTTACTTTGATTTTAATGGTGAAGAAATTTACACAAATTATTCTATTGACGAAATCAATAAAATGAAGCTGGATTGTATGTTTCTATGTGTTCCCCATACAAAAGCTTTTGAATTATTGCCTCAACTAAAAAGCAAGAAAATAGTGGATTTATCAGCAGATTACAGATTCAAGAAAATACAAAAATATGAAGAAGTTTATGAGGTAAAACATTTGGATGAAAAGAATAACAAAAAGGCAGTGTATGGTTTGCCAGAGTTGTTTAAGGAAAAAATAAAGAAAGCAAAAATTGTTGGAAATCCTGGCTGTTATGCTACTATATGCACATTAACTTCTTATCCCATACAAAAATTTGCAAAATATATTGTATTTGACTGTAAATCGGGGTATAGTGGAGCAGGAAAAAGTTCAACATATGCAAAAGATCATGATACAATAAAGGAAAACATTGTTGCTTATAAACTAACTAATCATCGTCATAAATATGAAATAGAGCAATTCATAAAAACAAAACTAAGTTTCACACCGCACGTCATTGATGCTTTCCAAGGCATGATGTGCACAACGCATGTCACTTTAAAGGAAAAAACCAATAAAGATGAAATAGTTAAAGCATTCAAAGATTTTTATAATGATGAGCCTTTCATAAAAATAATGGAAGACAATATTCCTGATTTACACGACATCCAGAAAAATAATTATTGCTGCATAGGCGGTTTTGAAATTGATGAAAACAACCAGCTTGTGGTAGTTTCTGTTATTGATAATTTGCTTAAAGGCGCTTCTGGCCAGGCAGTGCAAAACATGAATTTGATGCTTGGGTTTGATGAAAATATGGGGCTTTAAACGTCAATCAAACACTCTGAGCTTCCGCAATAGAAATATGCTCTTGATTTATCCAGATTCATCAGTCTCTTCATTCTTTTAAGCTGCTTTTTTGCTTTAAGAATGCGGTGGCTGCACTTTACCTCATACAAATCAATATTATGGCCTTTTTTAGCAACTAAGTCTATTTCTCCCAAGCTTCTTTTTTTACCCGGAATTTTAACATTTACAGAAACAAAATCATATTTATGCTTAATTTTATCTTTTAATTCAAGAACATATTTATCATGCTTTGTAAGCTTGCGCTTTTGTTTAAAAGCCATTCTTTACATTAAAAACTGTATGTATGGTGTATTTAAATTTTTCGAATATTGGGTTCAATCTAAAAATTAGAAAACCTTATAAATCCAGAATTATCCTGTTTTGTGCTATGAAAAAGTATGCTAAAATGAATGGAGATATTATAGTGGGACTGACAGAAACTATAAGTTTAGTGTCTAACGATGGAAAGGTGCAGGATGTAATGGCAAAAATTGATACCGGAGCAACAAGAAGCTCTATTGACATCAAATTGGCATCAAAACTAAATTTAGGGCCTGTAATAAAATCAAAAATGGTTAGGTCTGCCCACGGAAACAAGTTAAGACCTATAGTTGAAGCAAACCTTTTACTAGCAGGCAAAAAGATTAAATCGGAATTTACTTTAGCAGACAGGAGCAATATGAAATATGATGTCCTGATTGGAGTAAATGTCTTAAAGCAAGGCTTTTTGGTTGACCCGTCAAAAGAATAACAATAAATCAATTTCAAAATGAAAGCAGCTTTAATGTCTTTGGGGAGCAAGAGCAGCCTAATGACTGCGGAGGCTATGAAAAAGTGTTTTGATACAGTTGATGCTATAGACCTTAAGAATGTGGAAGTAAGCCTGGGAAGCAAAGGCCTTTCAATTCTCTATGATGGCAAGTCGCTGCAAAAATATGACTGCATATATGCAAAAGGCTCTTTTAGATATGCTCCTTTGCTAATGTCCATAACAACAGCTTTCTATAACAACACTTACATGCCGATAAAGCCAAATACATTCACAATAGGCCATGACAAACTGCTTACCCATCTTGCACTGCAGTACTATAAGGTTCCAATGCCCAATACATATGTGGTTTCTACAATAGATGCAGCAAAAAAGATTCTGGAGCAGGTAAAATATCCAATAATACTGAAATTCCCGCAGGGTACGCAGGGTAAGGGTGTCATGTTTGCTGATTCATTTGCAGCAGCATCCTCAATGCTAGATGCAATAGAAACTTTAAAACAACCATTCTTAATACAAGAGTATATCGAAACAGAAGGCTCTGATATAAGGGCCATTGTAGTAGGGGATAAAGTTATTGCAGCAATGAAAAGAAAAGCAGCTGGAGAAGAAAAAAGGGCAAATATACATGCAGGTGGCAAAGGTGAACCAATTGTTTTGGATGCACATACAAGAAAGATTGCAGTTAATACCGCAAGATCTATTGGAGCGGAAATTTGCGCAGTAGATATCCTGGAAACAGCTAAAGGCCCTGCAGTCATAGAGGCAAATATAAGCCCTGGATTGCAGGGAATAACTGCTACCACAAAAATAGATGTTGCTGATAAGATTGCAAAATACCTTTATGAAAAAACAAAAGAGTTTTCTGAAAAGGGAAAGAAAACAGAAACGTCTAAAATGTTTACAGATCTGGGTGTTGGTGCAGCAGGAAAAGACGAAGAGCAGCAGATTGTTACAAACCTTGACTTTAGATCAGAAAGGATTTTATTGCCAAAAATAATCTCAAATATAACAAAGTTTGATGAGGAAGAAGATGTTGTGATTAAGGCAAGGAAAGGCAAAGTTAGTTTGGAGAAGTATTAAAGCAAAAACTCTTTTTTAAGAACTAATGTCTGGTTTCTTTCAGGACCTATAGAAACAATACAAACAGGAATTTCCATTAATTCTTCTATTCTCTTAATATATTTTTTAGCGTTTTCTGGTAAATCATTAAATTTATTGATATTGTCTAATTTCTCTTTCCACCCAGGCATTTCTTCATAAATAGGCTCACAATTTTCAAGAATTTCAACATTTGAAGAGAAATCTTTTATGATTTTGTTTTTGTGTTTGTAGCTAATACATATCTTTATTTTTTCTAGACCAGATAAAACATCCAGCTTTGTTAAGGCAAT
>JASMFO010000003.1 GCA_030751755.1 Candidatus Woesearchaeota archaeon | reverse complement strand
TTCGTTATCATCATAAGCTCCAGCAGGCAAATCTGCAACAATCAAAGCATTATTTGCACCTCTTGCTACAGCTCCTGTGTGCCTTATTATATCCTCTGTTGTAACGCTTAAAGTATTTTTGTAGCCTAAAACAACCATTCCCAGACTGTCTCCTATCAATATTATATCTATTCCAGCCTCATCCATATACCTTGCTGTCGAGCAGTCATATGCTGTAAGCATGGATATCTTTTCCTTGCCTTTCATGGACTTTATTTTGTCGATTGTGGTTTTCATAGTCCGTTGGGCAATATATTGGGTTTATAAAAGTTTTTGTAGTTCAGAGAAAAAAGTAAATTCTAAAATTTAAATCTTTTATATTCTATCCACTTACCGCTATTATTCTCTTTGACAAGAGATATATGATTAATAACAGTTTCTCCAGAAAATTTTTCATGTTCAAAAATTCTTTTTCCTTTGATAAAGGTTTTTTTACTCAGATCCCTATATGCAAGAGTTACATGGGGCTTGTAAGGCCAGGGCTGCCTATACCAAATCTTTCTCTTATCAGTAACCTTTTTCTTTACAATCTTCGCTAATCTTAAAAGTTTTTTGTTTAAAATGATTTTAAGGTATATAACATAGGGCGTGTGTCCTGGTAACTCTCCTCCAGTCCAGTCATCCATAGAATCGCAATGTTTTATGGTAATTTTGAAAGACTTGAAATTGGAAATTACTGCTTTCATATCTGCATATAATCCTTTAAGTTCCTTATCAGATACTTTTACACCTGAACCTATTGTAAGATGTGGTTTCCATAATTTTAAAATAGCGTTTGAATTTGTTGCTTTGGAAACTTTTTTTTGCAGTTTTCTGATTTTTTTGGCTAAAGCAGGCTTTAAGTATGCAACTATTGAAAATTTATGCATCATTTTTGATTACCTCTTGGTTTATAACATTCATTTTCCCTTGATTTTCGGCTTTAATGGAGTGGGCATTATTTTCTCTGTCCCCATTTCTGTCAATATTTTAAAGAAAAGGTCTCTGGAAGAATTCTTTATATAGCTGTTATTTGAAAAAACATAGGATTCTTTGACTTCCATTAGCCCCGCTAGTTTTTCTTGCAATGTTCTAAAGTAATGATCATATTCCGCAATGTTGCGGAAGGCATAAAGTATTATATGTGTGATTGTCGTCTGCGGTACAGTAAACAACGCTATTACATTAGGCGGTTGTATAATCCTATTTATTTCATCTTTGTCGTATTTTCTAAATGCCTTGGGCATTATCTTGACCAAAGACAATGCAAATAGTCTTATGCCCATATTCTCGTAATCCAAGACAGCTTCATAGCCCATCAGAATCCCTTTTTTGCGTAAATTACCTCGTATTTTACCTATGGCTTGGCTAGTAAGCCCTAATCGCTCAGCAATCTCCTGATTTTTTATTTTAGGGTTGCCTAGAATCAGCTCCAGCGTCTTTTGTTCATTCTTTGTAAGTTTCATAATGAAACAGCTATTATTTTTGTAGTATTTAAATTTTTTGTTTTTTAACTAAATTGTATCTTTTTTTTTTCAAAATGAAACCATAGGTTTTTAAAGACTAAGGATTATTGTTTTATTGGGGTTATTCATGTTAGAAACTATTTATGCAGATATTAATTCAAAGGCTTTTAAAATTTTGAGTAGTGTTATAGGTCGTGGACCAAATGGATATAGCCAGGACCAATATAAAGCCATAATAGAATATTTGGAAGAGATAGTAAACTTTAAAGAGTGCTGGGAAAAAATATGGTCTGATGATAAGTTAAGATTTGGCGTTAAACCCAGTGACCTGGCAGTTAATTACACATTGCCTTTGCTTAAAAAGATAAAAGGCAGAGTATTATGGGATTTAGGAGCAGGAACAGGAAGGGATTCTATTTTTTTCTCAAAATATTGTGATGAAGTTACTAGTGTTGAACTGACTAAAACTGCTGCTGATGATATTGGGGAACAAACCCTCAGTAAAAACATAAGAAACATAGAAGTAGTAAATGAGGATGTATGGAGCGCTCTTAAGAGACAGAATAATATGATGAAGGGTTTTGTTGATGTGATTCATGCGCATTCTTTTCTGCACTATACAAAGCCCACTATGACTAATGTAATCTTTTCAGAAATGCATCAGTTATTGAGAAAAAATGGCAGAATTGTATTTGGAGTAAAAGGAAAAGGAGACCATCTTTATGGCAAGGGTGAAGAGATTGCAGAAGATGTCTGGGTTTTTGAGGACGGCCAAAGGAGAAAGTTTTATGACGAGAAAAGCATAAGCAAGGTATTAAATAAAGCAGGATTTGAAGTAGAATCATTAAAAACAGAGAGAGAATATTTTGACAATAAGATTTCTGAATTTGTTGTTGGTGTTGCTAGAAAGAGTTAGGAATTTTATACTTTTTCTAGGAGAAAGTTTTATTAATATGTAGAAATAAAAGTAAATTATGAATATATTCAGCCACCCAAAAATAAATAGTGTGATAGGCATTATTTCTGAAGAAGTAATTCAAGAACTAAGGGATTTTGAAGTTTACTATGGTAGGTATAAGAAAAAATTAGAAATTGTACAGAGGTTTGCTTCTCTTTGGAAATCTGCAAAATTACAATCTACTCAAAAATTTTTTAAGCGTATTAAAGATGATTTATTAGACGCTGAAAAAATGGCTTTTTTAGATCTGCACTCTTTAAAAAAGACAGGAAATATGACAAAAGAATCTTGGAATTAGTTAATGGAGCTATTGACCGGGAATCTGATCCTGATATACAACTAATTTTATCCTCAATGTTGGATAGAATGAGATTGTTAAATAATGTGTATACCCACTTAAGAAAGATAATTATAGCTCAAATAGAATGGCTAAAACACAATGAGGATTTGGATAATAAAGACCCTCAAGGTATTCAGGAATTTTTAAGATTAGTTAAGGAAGAATCATTTCTCCTATACGAACACGGCCTTTCAGGAGATAGAAACGAGAGAGACCTTTTAAAGGAAATTTATGATGAAACAATGCCTTTAAGAGAGAGGATTAAAATAAAAAGGCTGGATGAAGGCGCAACATGTGCCCCACTACTAATTGAACCAGCAATTGCTGGAACACCTTATGTATTGAAAAAATATGGTGGAAGTAATGACTGGATTTTGAATGTAATCAAAAGAGGATTAACTTTAGAAGAGGCTAAACAAAGAAAAAGGGTAACCAATGAATATTATGATTACTATAGAAATGCTGGAATAAATGTACCACCAAGGGGGGCTTTTGCAGTAATAAGTCATGGTAAAAATAATTATCAAGTAGCCTTAAAGGAAGAATTCATTCACAATAATGTTGAGGATATTTTTAGAACTTCAACTACCTCTAAAGAATTGATAATTGAAATTTATGAAAAATTGCTGGATATCGCTTATAAGGATTTAAGAGCGGGTCACAAATATTTAAGTGATTTTTTTCTAAGAAATTTCTGCATTCGCAATGGTGAGGTCTTTTATATAGATACTGATCCACCCTTATATCAATTTGAAGATAAAGATGGTGAAATCCACTTTAAGCTTGTGGGTATCAATGAAGGTTTCGCGGCCTTAAGGAAATTACAAAAACAAAGAAATTTTGGATTGACTGGTAAATCATCAGACCAGCTAAGTGCTGCTGAAGAAAGAGCCTTTGATAATTGGATTTTCAGATTGAGCACCCCTCATGGCAATTTATTTTATATTATTGTTTGGTCCATTGTTGTAAGACCCGATATGGAAGAAGATTTTAAACGTACTATGCTGGATTTCTTGAGTAGAAGAAGATTAAGACAATTGTATAATTACTGTAACGCCCTTTTTTCAGATAAAAAATTCAAGGAATATGTGGAAACTAAAAAGCAGTCTTTTAAACCAAGAATTGACAAAATTCCTACTTAGTAGGTTATTGCAACTGAATTTTTAATTAAAAAACAAAGTCTTTAAATATTATTACTTAATAAATTTAGGATAAGATGAGAGAGGTAAAACCTAAAGCTGATTTTCTGATTGAATTACCTATAGCACTGGGTACTGGGGGCATACATGTTGTAGTTGAATCTAAATCAGCGTTTATGAAAAAATACTATAACAACAATTATTTGGTGATTGGCCCTTATGACACTATAAGAGCTAAAGCAGGATTTGAAGAAAAAAAAATTGATGATCCTGGGATTGAGAGAGTTTTTAATGAACTGAAAAAAGAAGGTATTATCTGCCATTATGGTTTTTTCTTAGTTGCAGGAAAGCCAACTGCTATAATGATTGACACTTCTAAGTATAGTAAGAAACTAAAAGAAATAAATAAAGAAATTAAACTGGATTATGGATTTCGTGTTAAATATAATTTTGAATATTATGACAGCTTTGCTTTATTTGGGTATGCAACTGGCAAACTAATAGAAAAACTGCTTAAAATTAAGAGATATAACAACAAAAAAGGAGTTGTTCATATCCATGAATGGGTAAGTGGGTTGGCCCTTTTGTACATTAAAAAGCATAATTGTAATGTTAAAACAGTGTTTACAACACATGCAACTGTTCTGGGCAGACATATCGCTTCTAATAAGGAAAACTTATATGATGAAATTAAAAAAAATCTCAAAGAAAATAGGACTGCTAGAAATGCTCGAGCAAAGAGATATAAAGACACATTTGGATATGAAATATATGATGCGCATCTCTTAGAGAAAGAGTTGGTAAAGGAAGCGGATATTTTTACAACAGTAAGCGATAGTGTAGCTCGGGAATGCAAGTATATACTAGGAAGAAAACCGGATGTAATAACACCAAACGGTTTAGAAATGAACAGATTTCCTTCCTTGGAAGAAAGAGCAATATATCACCAGGAATCTAAAGAAAGAATCTACAGATTTTTGAATGCGTATTTCTTACCATATCATCCTGTGGATATACCACATTCGTTACTTTTCTTTACCTCTGGCAGATACGAATTAACAACAAAAGGCTATGATATATTATTTGAAGCCCTTGCCAAATTAAATGATATTCTAAAGAAAGAAGATTACCAAAACACTATATTTGTTTTTTTGTTTATAATGACATCAGCGAAAGAATCTAATGAACAAATCTTACAGAATTTGGCTGTTTACGATACAATTGAGCATGCTGTAAGAGAAGAATTACCCCATCTTGAAAAAAGAATTATTACGAGTTTAATCCACCGTCATGAAATTAAAAGAGAAGTTCTTTTTGATGAACATTTTCTGATAGAAAGTAAAAAATTAATGCTAAAGTTCAAAAAGGGGAAATTTGAAAATCCCCCAATATCCGCATTCAAGGGGTTAAAGAAAAATGATATAATAATGAAATTTTTATTGAGATGCGGATTGGATAATCAGGAAAATGATAAAGTAAAGATGATATTTTATCCTGCACCAGTCTCAATTGCTGATGGTTTGTTGTCTATGGAATATGATGAAGTTATAAAAGGTATGCATCTTGGAATTTTTCCTTCTCTTTATGAACCATGGGGATATACACCATTAGAAACTGCTGCTAATGCTATCATGTCCATTACATCCGATGTTTCTGGATTCGGAAAATTTATTCTGAAGAACAGCGACCAAAGAAAAAAACCAGGCATTTTGGTATTAAAAACAGAGAATAAAAAGAGAGAGAAAATAATCAGCGAATTGGTGAATATGATGTATTGGGTCACAAAACTGCCGAGGAAAAAAAGAATTGAAAAGAAATTGGAAGCCAGGAAACTATCAACCTTGGCTGATTGGAAAGAGTTTGCAAAGTATTACGTACAAGCGCATAATCTGGCAATAGGAAAAGTTACCAAATAATTCTTTCCAGAATTAAACTGCTGCTTTGCTGACTGATTTATTGATGGAGAAGTGAAATTATCTTACAGTCCCAGCAACCAACAACGGAAATATTAACGTAGCATCAGCAACAACCTTTACTCTTGAGGCATTTGGCTTTATCTTTGCCCAGCTTATTGCTTCTTCTTGATTGCCGCCGGAATCAGAGCCGTCATATTCATTTGCTGTTGTTATGTAGATGCTGTATTCAAATCCCTCCCTGAATATTGCTGAATTTAACAAGAAATGCTTTGCAATCCCTCCACCCAAGGCTATACATCCTGCTTTGTTTGTATTCTGGAGTATTTTTGTAAGTTCCAAATTGTCTTTAGTAACATCTATTGCGAATTTTGGATTCTTTCTCTTGAAGAAAGTGATTAAGTCACCCATAGCGCCGTCAGTTATTCCTGGACAGAAAACTGGGATTTTGTTCTTTGCTGCCCAGTACAAAAATGATTTATTATAATTTTTCTTTGTTAATGTGTGTTTTTTAATGTACTCTCCCATTTCTTTTGTGATCTCGTATGTACATGGAATTCCCTTAAATTCTTTCATTAATTTCTTAAAAAAATCATTAAAGAATCTTTCAAAATAAAGATACCTGTCCATTGGAGCCAAAATATTGCCTATCCTTCCTATAGATTCGTCCAATAAAAATTCTCCTTTTATGTCAAAAGTGCCTAAATGGAATGGCTTAATGCATTTAATAACATCTTCTTCCAAAGAAGCTGCAGTTGTTGTTATTCCATCTATTAATTTGTTTTTCACTAGATATGCAATAATTTCCCTGTTTCCGGAGCTTATCATGTTTCCTGTAAAAGACATCCAAATGCTTAATTTTTCATTCTTCTTTTCCTCAAGCATTTTTTCTAATATATTGAATGCCATTCCTAAATTTGAACCTTGAAAACCCATATTTTGGTAGCTTCCAATAAATTTCTTAAAATCAAACTTTTCATCGAAATTATAGCCTTTTATTTCTGGAAACCTGTCCATATTCATGTAATTCTTTAAATGGCCTTTCCATTTCTTGTTTTTGTTATAGATTGACATTATTACCCCCTTAATTATTCTATATTTTCAATGATATTATTATTTTATTTTTCAAAAATTATTATTTTTATTTCCATCGTAATGATATATTATTGGATTAAATCAAAATTAAATTAATGGTTAAAAGTTATTGAACTAATAAAATAAAAGAATTCTTTATGCGCCGGATTTCCTTACAGTATCCATAATTAAAACTAATGTAATAACCTTTATAAACATTTTTGTTTTAATATTGAAAATGCTCATAGACATACACTGCCATTTAGATCACTGCTATTTTAAGGGTGATTTGGATAATGTAATTGATAATGCTGAAAAAGCTGGCTTAAAAGTAATTCTTACTGCAGGGATTAATCCTGAGACCAACAGAAAAACTCTTGAGATGGCAGATAAGCATGATATTGTCAAAGCTTCATTGGGAATTTATCCAATAAAAACCTTGCAAAAAGAAATAGAATCCGGAGATTACCCATTAAAGGAAAATAAATTTGATATTGATGAAGAAATAAAATTTATTGAGAAGAACAAAAACAAGATAATTGCTATTGGTGAAGTGGGATTGGATTATTTCTGGTTTAAGGATAATATTGAAGAACAAAAAGAATTATTTGAAAAAATGATTTCTTTGGCTGAGAAATTAAATAAACCCATCATTGTACATTCAAGAAAAGCTGAAGCAGATGCTGTAGAAATACTAGAGAGCTCTAAATTAAAAAAAATAATAATGCATTGTTTTAGTGGGAAAAAGTCATTAGTTAAAAAAGTAATTGACAATAACTGGTATTTAACGATTCCAACTAATGTTACAAAAAGCTTCCAATTCCAGGAAAATGTAAAATTAATTCCTATTACTCAGCTATTCTGCGAAACAGATGCACCTTACTTAAGTCCTTTTACTGGTGCTAGAAATTTGCCAAACCAAATTTCGGCACACACTAAAGTGGGCAAGAGAAATGAACCTGCTTTTGTTGTTGAGGCATATAAAAAAATTGCAGAAATAAAGAATATGGAATTGAAAGAAGTTGTGAATAATGTTTGGATGAATTTTAAAAACGTTTTTTAGATGAATAAAAAATGTTCGTAAATTATTAAGGCTTCATTTTATCAAGAGTTTATTGATTATTGATCTCACCTTCCCTATCAAGCTCCCATCTTTAGGCTTACTATTCAAGTCTTCTTCAACTTCACTCAGGGGATATTCAACTTGACCACTCGAGTTTTCTTCAATATTTCCATAACTCCGTTCCCTAGACAATTTCTTTTCCTCACCGGTAGGAATTGGGACACGGCCATAGAGTGGATTATCTCTGCTTAATTTACTTGCCATAATTATTAATTTTGCTTTTTTTTCTGGATCCTTAACATTTTGCCAATTAATTAAGTCATCCACGTTATTGCCTAATAGGAGTTCTGAATTATGTGTAGGTCTATGGTACCTCTTATGTAATCCTTTTAGATTACTCCCTCTAGGTCGTCTCCCCCTAGATTTGGGTTTGGCGAATAAAAATATCTGGCCTATACTTCCATACTCTGCTCCATTCGACTGATAAAAGCCTCCATAAACATCAACAATATTGCGTTCTAATCCTGAATATCCATAACTAGGAGTCATAGAATCACCCATATTTTGAGCAAGATTATTAAAACTATCATACAAATTTCTTAGATAATCCATTGTATATTTTAAGGGTTTATAATCCATTTTGCTATGCTAAAAATCTCATTTATTCTGAGAGAGTATCAATAATTATTTTTAAACCTTTTCAAAATCAAGAAATAATTGCCTTCTCATTTACAGAAGTTATAAATCCATCTTCAGTATCATTCAATGTCAATCTAATGTTCTTTTTTATATCGAGGTTTATGAAGGTTTTTGGGCTTAGGTCAATAATCCCTGTATGCTGGCTGCCAGAGGGTATGCCTGCTTTGTAAGTATAGTCTCCCCTAACCCAAGTCTCCCATTTCTCATCCATTTCGCTATCATATGCATAAACCTGTACCACGGGGGTTAGAACTTTGTCTTTGCCATTATCAATAGTAAAAACAATCTTATTGATATAGCCCATATCGTTGTCTTCATTGGGGATTTCAGCATAAATATTGTCAATATTTAATGTAATTACTCCTGACAATTCTTTTTCTTCTTCAACAACTAGTTCTTCAATAGTTTCTTGTTCTTCTTCTATTACTTCTTCCTCAACATCATCAGTTTCATTCTCTACTTTAACAGCAGCAGCGGTAATAGTTTGGTCACTTTCTATATCAACACCTGCTTTGTGATAAAAAGATAAATCAATAGCAATATATGCAGCCAAAACAAGAATTACAGCTACATACGCAGCTTTTTCAATATTTATTGAGCTTTTGGCAGAATGTACAGTTTCGTGCCCTACCACTTCTTTCTTTCTCTTCTCTTCCAGGGCTTCTTTTTCTTTCCTATGTTCCTCTTTCAAAGCATGTTCTGCTTTTTGATATTTAATTTTTAGACGTTCTTCTTCGCTTAACTTTTTCTCGTGAGCTTTATGGGTTTCTTTTTTGTCTGCATGCTCAGCTTCAATTTTATCCTTTATCTTATGCTCAAAGTCCTTGAAAATATCATCAACACCTTCGTTTGTCATTTTTAAATAATTAAATCGAACAAATAATATTTAAACTTATTGGATTTTTCAATACAATTTATAGAAAACTTTATATTCTTAATTACCCAAAATAGTAATTTACTATGAAAATAACCATAGACACAAAAGAGGACAGCCATGAGGAATTAAGGAAAGTTATCAAGATGCTTTCTTCGTTGGTTGGAGAACAAGAGATCATGAGCAACCAGGGAGACCTTTTTGGTGATGATAGCCCAAGGGGAGATAGCAATCAACAAAGTCATGATATTTTTGGTGACGATACACCCAGCAGTTCTTCTGAAAGTACTGATGATAGCAGCTCTTCTGGAGACTCTGGCAATGGTATGTTTAATATGTTTAGTGGCGGTTCTGGAGATGATACAAGTTCCGGAAGTACAACAGAAGAGACTGAAGATAAAAAAGAAAAAAAAGATGATGATATTGGGATAGACATACCTGAAGTTGAAGAATACGAATGACTAAATCTCAATAATCTTTCCTTTTTTCCCTACATTAACAACCTTTGTCTTACCTATTTTTTCTTCTATGCCTTCTGCTTCATGTACGTGGCTGCAAAGCAATAAGTCTGGATTAAATTTTTCTATTGCTTTTCTGACGCCCTTGCTTCCAGGAAAGAATTCTGTAAATTTTTCCATTTTAGTATCAGAAGGATGCACATGAGTTGCCATTATTTTCTTACTTAAGTATTTAATTTTGTTAAAACCTTTTTTTAACAAACCATAAATTTCATCTTCATCTAATTGAAACAAGCCGATATTTGCTCCGCCAGCGCCAAATATTCCAACATCTTTATACTTGACAGAGTAACCATGCAAGTTTTTCACGCCATAGAGCTCTGACAAAAAATCTGTAGTAGCTACAGTCTCATGATTTCCAGGCAAAAGCAATACTTTTTCCTTTCTCTTTGCAAAAGGCCCTATTAAATTATCTGTACTTTGGTCTGCCATGGTAATATCTCCACATAAAATAACTAAATCAGCATGCTCTTTTTCAGCCTTCTCTGCAAGTTTCTCAGCTAGCCCTGTGTCTCCATGTATATCGCCAGCTGCTAATATCCTGAGTTTCTTTTCGTCTTTGGGTTTCATTACTAGATAGAGTTAGTGATATTGATTTAAAAATGTTTCTGATCTTGCATATACTGGTTTCATTGGTTGTCGTGTTAACTCAGCCATTGTTTTTCTTATCCTACCTGATTGATTTGTTAATCCTAACTTTGCTGCTTTCAAACTTAGAGTTGCTAATGATTTCATCCTTTTTGCTGGATTCTCCAACAAAATTGTCGACTCCTTTACCGCAATTACAATTGTGGGGCTCCAATTTACAATAGTTAAAAGGGCATATGCTACTGGCACAAATTGCGGGCCTAAAAATATGCCTATTGCAGCTGTTCCAGGAGTGACTATGGGTGTAAATTGAACTACTGCCTGAAACTTCAATAATTTTTGATTTCTGCTTAGCTTAATATTGATGTTAATAATAGCTTTCACCATTTTACCCTTCATAGAATTAGATTCTTTTGTTATATTTTCAATAATCTTAATTTCTTCCTTACGAAGTCCTTCTATACCTTGAAAATATTTTGTTTGAGAGATCTTTTTATCAATTGTTCTACTTTCAATTTTTTCATAGAGGATAATTACATTTTTATGCTGTTCAGTAATATTTTCCCTAATTATATCCAAATTTTTATCAATGTAAACTATTTGAGCTTCCAAATAAGAATATAGTACTTTTAAAAGAGGTATAATCGATTGAGGACTACTATCCTTCTTACCAATAATTGGAATCATACTTTTAAGATTAGATTTAAACCTTAGAGGAAGACTTTCAATATTATTTACTACTGCCTCAACCTCTTTAAGAATTTTTAAACTCTCTACAAGACCTTTTTCACAAATTCTGATTACTCTTTCTTCTCTTCTATAAATTTCTATTAAAGAGGACAAATAACCTAGTGCTTCTTTTGTATCAAAGCTGTTACTTAACTGTGTTATATAATATTGTCTTCTTGCCTCTAATTGTTTTTTAATTCGTAATACTTGAAATATCTTTCCCTGAATTTTTAGTAATTTTTGTGTGTGGGAGTTCATATTAACCTATCTCACTTCTAAGGCAGAGG
>JASMFO010000002.1 GCA_030751755.1 Candidatus Woesearchaeota archaeon | reverse complement strand
AAAGGCATCTTGTGGACAATGTATTTTGACAAAAAAACAAATGCTAAGAAAATTGCTGTTGATATAACAAAAAACTTATTAATGAATGAGAATTATCAAAAATATAAGATATTAAAATAGGTGGTTTCAATGACAGATGTTTTAGTTATATTCGGCTCAAAATCAGATGAAGCTACTTACAGGAACATTCTAAAGATTCTCAAAAAAGAAAAAATAAGCTATGAGCTAAAGATAGCAAGCGCACATAAGACTCCGGAAGATGTTGATAACATACTAAGGCAAGACTACAAAGTCATTATTTCTGGAGCAGGCCTTGCAGCAGCCTTGCCTGGTGTTGTTGCAGCAAAGATAATAAGGCCTGTAATAGGTGTTCCATGCCAAGGCAGTTACCAAGGCTTAGATGCTTTGCTTTCAATTATGCAGATGCCTCCGGGAATTCCTGTTTTAAGCGTCGGAGTTGGAAAAGCGGAAATTGCAGCGCATGCAGCCGTCAAAATCCTTAAAGCTCTAAAAAAGGTTGTTTTGGTTGGAGATAAAAATGGTAAGGCTTTCAAAAAAGCAGAAGAAATTTTAAGAGAATTTGGAGTTAATCACTCTCATTCAGAGCAGATAATAGGCAATGTAGTTAACATACAATTTGTTTATTTTGATGAATCAATAGAAAAAAAAGACCAATTAATTATTTATTGCCCATTATTGATGGATAATGATGACAAAGCAGAAGCTTCTTTAAATCTGTTAAAGCACTCTGACCACGGCTTGTGGGTTGGTTTGAACAACGGGACAAATGCAGCTTTAGCAGCAATAGAAATATTGAATGTTGACAATAGTTTTGAGCAAAAGCTTGTTAATTATAGGGAGCAGATAGGTAAAAAAGTAAGAGAAGCCAATAAATAGAATTCAATAAAAAACAAAAATCAATTAATAACGACGCAAAACCGGTCAATAATTTTAAAAACAGAATAATGATTAAATTGGGTGGTGAAATAATGCAAGCAGTACCGCACATTAAAGATTTGATTGATCAAGGAAAGAAGGTAGGAATTTTTTCCTGCGAGGACCCCTACAATACCCCATTTCATAAGGATTTGTTATCCTCGGCAGATTATATTCATCTTATTCCAAAGGCATCTGGATTGGTAGTTCCAGCATCTTTGGATTTAGGTCTGCAGGCAAAGGGAATCAATGCCTGGGGAATCTTTGGACATTATGGAAATGTCCATGGGCATGAGGTTTGCGCTGCAATTTCCGCTTTAAATACTGGTTATGAGCATTTTGGACCTGATCTTAGGCAGGATTTAGATTCGTTATCACATCAATATACATATCAAACTGAAAAATCATTAAGAGAAAATGTTGTTGATTGGGTTAAGGTCCAATATGATTTGCTTTCAAAATTGATACCTGAAAAACAAAAAACATTGCAAGGAGCAGTCCAAGGGGATATTGTAATTTTTGCAGGCTTAGTAGAAAACTCAGAAGACGCTAAAAGTTACAAGGCCGAGATATTATTTTCAAGCCAATAACTTAGATTACAATAATCAAAAAATAATAATTAATGGAATAAAAAATAATGGATCAAAATGATTAATGATGAAATATTAAAAAACCAATTAAATTTCAATTTAGAAAAAACAAATTTTAATATTGGAAAGAAATATGAAGGCAAAGTAAGAGACAATTATTTGCTAGGAGACAAAAGATTAATTATAACTACAGATAGGATTTCTGCTTTTGACCGCGTTCTTTGTACAATTCCATTCAAGGGCCAGGTTCTTAACCAAACATCTGCTTTCTGGTTTGAAAAAACAAAGGATATTGTTAAAAACCATGTTTTACAAGTTCCAGATCCCAATGTTACAGTTGCAAGAGAATGCAAATTAATTCCGGTGGAAATGGTTGTTAGAGGATATTTAACTGGTGTGACAACAACAAGTGCTTGGTATAATTATGAGAAAGGTGTAAGGGATTTTTGCGGTAATAAATTGCCGGATGGCATGAAAAAAGATCAAAAATTTGACAAGCCGATTATAACGCCATCAACAAAAGCTGAAAAGGGTGCTCATGATGAATCTGTTTCTGGAGAAGAGATGATTAAAAGAGGCATAGTTGATGAAAAAATATACAGGCAGATGGAAAAAGTTGCTATTGAATTGTATAATTTCGGAAAGGAGTTAGTTGCAAAAAATAATCTAATTTTAGTTGATACTAAATACGAATTCGGTTTAGATGCTGATGGAAATTTAACATTGATTGATGAAATTCATACACCAGATTCATCAAGATTTTGGGTCAAAGACACTTATGAAAAGCTATTTGCAGAGGGAAAAGAACCGCAAAAACTTGACAAGGAATATGTAAGGCAATTTTTAGCTAATAAAGGCTTTATTGGAGAAGGTGAAATACCTGAAATCCCTGATGAAGTCAAAATAGAAGCGGCAAAAAGATACATTAAGGCTTATGAGATGATTACTGGGCAGGAATTTAAAGCTGAAATAGGGGATATCAGTAATAGGATAAAGCAAAATCTTGCATCAAAAGCATTATTATAAATCTCTAACTCTGAGCTATTTAACACTCAAAAGAAAAATTTATATATTTTATATAAAATCCCCAATAATCAGATATTTTGATGGTGGTTAAATGACTAAAAAAATCGGAATTTTAACAGGCGGTGGTGACTGCGGTGGCCTTAACGCAGCAATAGAGGCTGTAGTAAAATCTGCAGATAATGAAGGATGGGAAGTGTACGGAATAAGAAGAGGTTGGGAAGGTTTAGTGTTTAATAATATGTTTCCTTTGCGTGTTCCCGATGTTGATGGAATACATTCTGAAACTGGTACGGTTTTGCAAACATCAAGAACAAATCCTTATAGATTTACAGGAGAGTTAGATGGTCAAATTTTGGAAGAAGCAGATGTATCAGAACGTGTAATAGAAAATGTAAGAAAAGCCGGACTTGAAGCAGTAATTGCAGCTGGTGGCGATGACACTCTAAGTGTTATATCTGGAAATGAATATAAAAACATTCTTGGATTAATAAATGATTATGGAAATGATGTAACATTCATAGGCATACCCAAAACAATGGATGGAGATTTGCAAACATACAGCCTTGGTTTAGATACGGCAATTAACAGAGCAAAACAAAAGCTTGAAGACTTTGTTCCTTTATTGAAGGCTAACGGCAGTATAGGCATTGTAGAAATTTTTGGAAGGAATGTTGGAAGGGTAACATTTAAAGCAGGCATTGCTGCTGGCGCAGATGCCATATTTATTCCAGAAATACCTGTTGATCCGGATTATTCTGTTGACTTCATCGCAGATAGATATAATCAAAGAGCAAAAAGCAATAATGGAGTCTCATATGTTTTAATAGCTATTGCAGAAGGCACCAAAGATCCAGTCACTGAACAACAAGTTTATCTTGATAATGGAGAAGATAGTTTTGGCCATGGAAAGTTAAGTGGTGTTGCTAATCAAATTAAAGAATTACTGCAAGGCAGACTAAAGGATGACCCAAGAATTACGGAACATATAAGGAAATTAGACATAAAAATACAAACACCAACTTATGATGTAAGGGATGGTGAAACTTTATATTCTGATTCTTATACTGGACAGAAATTAGGAGCAGCAGCCGTAAAATACCTAAAAGAGGGTGCAGAATCAGGAATGGCTATAACAAATTTCAATGAACATGGACAAATTGAATCGATGCCCATTAGAGAATTGATAAAACCTAGGCCTGTTCATATGGAAGTCTTAAAAATGTTTGAGAGAGCGGGATTATATTCTTTTGGCAGAAGGCCCGACCAACTGCTTTATACACCCGCACCTGTAGTAAGCAGTCCTACAGGAATATCTACGCAATGATTAACATTATACCTAAATGGTGAGCAAATACTTAGTGGTTGCATGCGGATTACCTGGTATGGGTAAAACTACTTTGATGGATGAAATTGGAGATATTTCTCGTCAAAATGATTATGGATTTAGGTTATTTAATTCAGGAGAGCTAAGAAGAGCAGATACAAGATATAATTGGTTAAAATCTCCGGATGATTTTAAAAATAATCCTGGTGTTTTGGATGAAATTTCTTCAGAAACTCTAAAGCAATCTGTATCTTTTCTAGGAGATTGTGATGGAAATGTTGTTGTAGGTTTTGACCAAACATTTACAAGAAAAAATTCAAGAGAAGGAATTTGGCAGATTCTTCATTCATCATCGGAACTGCAGTATATTGTTGCTGAAGTATATGCTGGCGTAGATCGTGAATTGATTCCGGGATTTAGGAGAAAATCACAAAGCAAAGATTTTAGTGATATGTCATTTGAGGAATCTTTCAAAGATTTTGTCAGAAGATTAGGGATATATATGGAAAGGTCAACACATTTCTCCGAAGATGATTTTTTCCAGGAACACAGGCCAGCTTATGCCCGGCTTGAGCGTACAACTGGAGCAATTGAAATGGGAAATCAACAAAATACAAGTCCTGAATTAATAGATATAGTGGTTGATGCAATGAAAAGATTAAATGAAAGATTTGGACACAGTTCTACAGTATCAGTCGCAGATGCTCAATGATTTTTCATATCAAACCAAAACATATTAACATCCATTATAAAAAATTAAAATTCTAAGGATTATACTTCCCTTCTGTTGCCAGTGAACATAATCTTGCTCTCTCTAATAGCATATCCTGTGCTGTTTTAATTCCTTCAGGACTGCTATCTGCTGCGTGTTATATAAATATTAATTTTACCAGGAGTAATAGATATTGATTTAAATTACCTAAATCAAATCCACAGGTTTTTTAGGAGATTCCAGCTTAAATCCAAAATTATAGTTTTCCATCCCCTCACTTAATGCTCTTCCATTAAATTGATTATAGCTTGTATTGAGCATCAATAGGCCCGGCAGCAATATTCCGCTATGATATTCAGTAGCTGCTCCACCCGCCAAAGTTGAGAATGTAAAATCAGTTTGCGGCAAATAACCCAACCTAGAAACTAAATTATTTGTATCTCCTCCGCTTACTATTGTTGTCGCTCCTTCCCGCTTTAATTGAACAATTGAATCTATTAGTTGTTGCGACTCTGGTAGGAATCTCTCATCGTCATCTTTTGTTGGAGAGCCTTTGATATATATTGTTTTTGATCTGCCGAGTATTTCATTAAAATGAGCAACTGTTTCAGATCCAATACCGTAAAGATTCATTCTGTCCTTATTTGGATGCTTTTGTATCTCCTCTACAGCCATATTATAAACTTCCCCACCAAGCTCAACTTTAAAATCAACAGGCAAAACAAACGCTTCAGTATATCTTCTTGCCAAACCAGTCACTGTATTTAATTCAGAGTAAATTCCTTTTTCTTGCAAAAAATCCACTGTTTGTCTACCCAAGTAATTTTTTGCCCTACGTCCTCTGATTCCTAAAACCCCCAACATCCCTAAAGCTCCTGTTGCTAAAATGTGATCAACCAACCCATTCTCCAGCGATTTGTCCATGAAATCAAGATAGCCTGATATCTTAATTCCACCCATTAACATAGTATATGGATGCCTTATGCTTGAAATCAGCTCCCTATTCTCTTTAATCTCTTTTTCCGTCAATCTTCCTGCAATATTCAGCAAATTCGGGAATCCTGCTATGGAGGCCTGCCATCTATGCGATGTAGAGAATGCATCATTTACATAAAAATCAGCCAGATTGCCAATTATCTCCATATAAGAATCAGGTGTTTTGGCAAATTCTTCAGGGTTTGCAGGTCCTATCTCATCTGACATCTTCCTTAGGTTATCCAGCAGGAATATTCCTCCATCCTGCATTTCTTCCTTTATTATCTTTTCCGTGGCTGTCCCATACCAATGCGCTCTTTTAAAAATAATCTTTTCAAGACTGTTCCCTAATTTTTCGAGAGACTCCTTTAAAAGTACGCTGTGGGGCTCAAGGCTTATGCAGTCCTCTCTTCCAGGAGTTCCCTGATGAGAAATAACCACTACTTTTGCTCCATAACTAGATAGTTCATCAATGGTTGGGGCAGAAGCCTCTATTCTCTCTGCCCCGGTAATCTTGTATTGTCCATGCTCATCCTGCCTTACTGGACTATTCAGATCCGAGCGCACAATAACAACCTTACCGCCAAAAGCCCTTTTTCCATAATCTTCCTTAATGATATCATATTCCTTATCGATACTTTCCTCATCCAGTCCAGAATTTAATGCAGTTCTTTTGATAATATTATCCAATGTAAGAAAATTTAATTTGAGGTTAATATTTCCATTTAAACCATTTTCATTATGTTGTATCATTTTGCCATAAAATCTATTTAAGTCTATTTGGTTTGGTAGTGGAGGTAATTTTAAAAATATTTGTCTTTTAAGATAGGATAATAGCAATAGGGGTAAATAAATGCCAGTAACCCTTTTGAGGGATTAAAAATAACCTATGAGCCCTTTACCACAACACCATATTGCCAGTTATACGCATTGCTTGAATATAAATCTGTAGCTGTGACCTCTGCATTGCCCCCAAACATTTTTATTTGATCTATCAGGCTTGTTACAATCCTGTTTTCCCTTCCAATCAATCCACCGGGCGTTGACACAAAATATCGCGCTTCTTGCCTGCCAAAATTAAGCAGTATTTGAGCCAAATCTAATTCTCCCTCCACATGGTTAAAGAATAAGCATTCTACAATATCAAACCTATTATGAAAATCTCCTACAGGCGGAGTTTCAAAACCATTTACATGTTGGGTTGCATATGGATCATCAAAATTGAAATTATACACTGTAAAAGAACCATTTGCATTCTGTAAATTAGGAGAAAACTTTTCAGAAATGTCTCTTTGGTATTTTAATACTTCTGTATCAATATCTAAACCAGTGACATTTACACCATGCATTGCAACTATAAAAGGTAAAATATTTTTTCCAATTCCTAAGGATAGATATTCTTCCCCTTTTTGCAAAGATAAAGCGTCTAAAGTTGTTTGTATCTTGTCTTTATTTAGTTCTAAGCCGGTCATCGGGTTCGGCATTTCATCCCAGGTCAACTGCAGGATTTCATCAAGTGATAGACTCATAGCTTGAGAAATGTGCATCAATTTATATCCTTTTATATTTTTGAAACTAAATTAACCAAAACATATTAATAATACTCTAAACTAGGTGGTAACTATGAAATCTTTAATGCTCAAAGCGGCAAAAGCGGCAGGCAAGGTCATTCTGGAAAATTACGGGAAAATAGATAAACTAAAGTTTAAAGCCCCTAGGAGCATAGTAACTAAGGCAGACATCCTTTCAGAACAAACAATCGTCAAGACAATAAGGAAAAAATTTCCAGAACATAATTTTCTTACAGAAGAGAGTGATTTTATCGATAAGAAATCCAAATTTACATGGATCATAGACCCTATTGACGGGACAACCAATTTTGTATCGGGGATTCCAAATTTTGCAGTATCAATTGCACTGGCAAAAAATAATTCTGTTGTTATGGGTGTTGTCTATAATCCCTGCACTGATGAAATATACCTTGCAGAAAAGGGGAAAGGCTCTTATCTCAACAATAAGAGGCTTAAAGTTTCCACAAAAAAGAAATTTAAGGAATGTGTGCTTGGATTTAGTCTGCCAAGCGATATTGGAATATCAAGAAAATCATTGTCTATATTGAGCAGAAATTATGGAACCTTCAGGGCCTTGAGGAACTCAGGCTCCGCAGCCCTTAATCTATGCTACGTTGCGGATAAAAGGTTTGATCTGTATTTTACTTTAAATTTGAATTCCTGGGATGTTGCGGCTGCCAAACTGGTAGTTGAGGAGGCTGGCGGCAAGACAACCAACACCCATAACAAAAAATGGACTATTGAAGACAGAAGTATTGTTGGAAGCAATAGGATAATACATAATAAATTTATCAGATTATTAAAATTAATTTGAAAGCAGGATTAATGTTATTTAAAAACAAACAATATATGTATTAAAATACCAAAAGGTTTATAAATACTTAACGTTTTCTATATAGTATGAATGTAATTGACATATTCACAAAAAAGAACATAGAAATATTGAGGCTATTGTCCAAAGAGAGCCTCCACATCAGGGATATCGCCGGCAATCTCGACATTTCTCCAGCTAAGGTCCATTCTACCATCCAATTGTTCAAGAAAAATAATTTAATAAAGGAAAATAAAGAGAAAAACAAGATTATAATAAGCCTGAACAAAGGCAGTTCCTTATTAAAAATAATTCAAAGTTTATTGGAAGCAGACAATAAGGATACTTCTTTTGAGCCAAAGATGAATATTTTTGACACAATCAGCCCATTAGATTTCAGGTATTACGGCAGGAATGAAAGGATATTCCATAAGCTGCAGCCTTATCTGAGCGAAAATGCCATGATAAAGTATATGGCAAGGGTTGAGGCTGCCTTGACAAAGACTCTTGCAGGGCACGGCATCTGCAATAAGGAAATCGCTGATGAGATTGAAAAGGCATGCAAGAAAGTAACTGCAGACGAGGTCTATGTGGAGGAGGATAAGCTAAAGCATAATGTAAGGGCTCTCGTAAACTGCATCAGAAATAAGGTAAGTGATGAAGCAAAGCCATTCATACATTTCACCGCTACAAGCCATGATATAATCTCGACTGCAGATGCATTGAGGTACAAAAATTTTACTAATGAGGTAATGATTCCAGGATTAATAGGTTTTGAAAAAACTCTTATTGATTTGGCTTTGAGAGAAAAGAATACTTTGCAGATAGGAAGAACACATGGACAGCATGCTGTTCCCATCACATTTGGCTTTGCGATAGCACAATATGTCTCAAGGCTTGGAAACTCTATCTTAAAAATCAGAAAAACCTCCAACAATCTAAGGGGAAAGATTGCCGGTGCGGTCGGCAGCTATAATGCATCCTCATTGTTCTTTGATAATCCTGAGAAATTTGAAATGGAAGTGCTGCAGGAGCTGAACCTGAAGCCATCTCCAATATCCACGCAGATTCCAGAAGCGGAGTTTATTGCAGATTATGCCAATGCTGTTGTTGAGGCTTTTGGCATCTTGGCAAATTTATCCGATGATATGCGGAACATGCAGAGGTCAGAAATAGCAGAGGTTGGTGAGGTTTTTATGGATAAGCAAGTAGGAAGCTCCACAATGCCGCAGAAAAGAAACCCGATAAATTTTGAGAACATTAAAAGCTTGTGGAAAGAGTTCATGCCCAGGTTAACAACAATCCATATGGACCAGATATCTGAGCACCAGAGGGATCTGACCAACAGCGCATCTTCCAGATTTATACCGGAGATATTGGGGGCATTTTACATATCCGTTGTCAGGCTAAATAGGACTATGAAAAGTTTGCAGGTTGACAAGGATAACTTAAGAAGGAATTTTGATATGAATAAAGGCCTTATTGTCGCTGAGCCATTGTACATCCTATTAGCAGCTAAAAATCACCCGGACGCGCATGAAACCATTAAGCAATTGACATTAAAAGCCCAATCAACAAAAAAACCATTGCAAGAGATTATTAAAAAAGAAAAATCATTGCAGCCTTATTTGAAAAAATTCAATAAAGAACAATTAAAAATCATCAAAAATCCGGAAAATTATACGGGGATTGCTGAAAAGAAAACAGAAAGTGTTTGTAGACACTGGAAGAAAGAATTAAGACTATGACTTTGTTTTCTATTATTCTAAATATTTATAAATGAACGCAGTTTAATATTGTTTTAATGCCGGGATCGCATAATCTGGCTATTGCACAGCCCTGGAACTTCAATAGCAAGGCTGGCCCTCACGGGCATCTGGGTTCAAAGCGACTGATTACGTGCTTAACGCTCGCAATCATCATGAAAGTCCCAGTCCCGGCGTCATTTATTCGGTTATAAACCCATTTCTATAAATATTAGTGGTAAGAATGGAAAAGAAAGAAGCTTGGGAAGAAGATGAAACATTAGAAGGCATACCAAAAAAAGAAGTCAAGAGAATGGCAAAGGAATTAAGTTATGCCTTTTAAAGCAAAGCTTTTATAGAGTTCTTAAGTGCCTTTAGTTAAAATGATATCCCTAGGAATAGAATCAACAGCACATACTTTTGGAATAGGTATAATAACAGACAAAGGAAAAGTTCTTGCTAATGCTACAGATTCTTTTAAGACAAAAAAAGGTGGGTTAATACCTAATGAATTAGGCTGGCACCATGAAAAAGTAAAAGATACAGTCCTGAAAAATGCATTAGAGCAAGCAAAACTAGAATTAAAAGATATTGATTTAGTTACATTCTCCCAAGGCCCGGGAATACCGTTTCCATTGCACGTAGGCATGAAGTTTGCAAAAGAAATTTCTTCTAAAAATAAAATACCTATTGTAGGGGTTAATCATTGTGTTGCTCATTTAGAGGTTGGAAAAGTGCTGACAAAAGCTAAAGATCCTGTCTTATTGTACACATCCGGCGCAAATACCCAAATAATTGCTTATGAAGCTGGCAAGTACAGAATTTTTGGAGAAACCCTGGATCAAGGAATTGGTAATTTTATTGATGTGTTTGCCCGCTATATGGGTTTGGGATTTCCAGGAGGCCCTAAAATTGAAATTCTGGCAGCAAAAGGAAAAAATTACATTGAACTTCCATATGTTGTAAAAGGAATGGATGTAAGCTTCTCAGGAATTTTAACAAATCTAAAAAGAAAGTTTGATTCTAAAGAACATAAAGTTGAAGATTTGTGCTATTCATTGCAAGAAACGGTTTTTGCAATGATGGTAGAAGTTGCAGAAAGAGCAATGGCTCACACAGGTAAAAAAGAATTAGTTCTTGGAGGAGGAGTTGCCTGCAACAAAAGATTAAGGGAAATGTGCAAAATAATGTGCAAGGAAAGAAAAGCTAAATTATTTGTTCCAGAAAATCAATTTCTTGTAGATAATGGTGTTAATATTGCATGGTTGGGAATTTTAATGGGAAAAATTGCCAAAAGAAATCATAAAGGTATTGATATTAAGCCCTATGAAAGAACTGATGATATAAAAGTTATGTGGAAATAATTA
>JASMFO010000001.1 GCA_030751755.1 Candidatus Woesearchaeota archaeon | reverse complement strand
CGGCAAACTAAAGAACCCAATAAAAATTTATGTTAGGAAAGGTTGTGCTGTAAAATTTATCGGTGAAAAGGCAAAAAAGCTTTTGGATTTGCTAAATTCTGTTGGTAGAGGAGCAAGAAATATTGCAGAGTTTGGTATAGGCACTAATGAGAATGCAAGGATTGCTGGCAATATTCTGGAGGATGAAAAGGTCAAAGGAACATGCCATATTGCTCTAGGAAATAATGTTGGTTTTGGCGGTAAAGTAAATGTACATCTGCATCTTGATGGTATTATTAGGAATCCAAGCATATGGGTTGATGGAAAGAAGATTATGAAAAATGGAAGATTCTTAATTTCATAGAGATTTCAATTTTCTGGCGTACCAAAAATAACTCTCTCTATTTTTTGTGTATAATCCAAAAGTTTTTAAATATGAAAAGGAGTGAATATAGTATGACTACAAAAGATAAGAATGTTTTTGATAGTGTACTGTATAGCTATAGCACAGATACAAATCAGATTAATGAAGAGAACATAATCCTTAAGGAAACTATTAATAAGTTAAATGAAGAGGTGAATAGGCTCAAAACTCCTCCACTAATGGTTGCCGAAGTCAGAAACGTTTTTGGAAAAGAAGCCCTTATAAGGTTGCCAAACGGAAACCAGTTTTATGTTGCTATTTCTACTGAATGTAAAAAACTCAAACCAGGAGATGTAGTTTTGACAGACCAGAAGAACCTGACAATAATCAAAAAAATACCAATCACAAGGAAGTTTGATATAGAGAGTTTTGTTATAGTGGAAAAGCCAAATGTTTCCTGGGAAGATATAGGCGGTCTAGACATTCCGGTCAGAGAAATAAAAGAAGTTGTTGAGCTTCCGTTGAAAAAGCCGGAGATGTTCAGGAAGGTTGGCATTACACCACCAAAAGGAATTTTGCTTTATGGAACACCAGGAACAGGAAAGACATTGCTGGCTAAGGCAGTCGCATCATCCACAAATTCTACATTTATCCAAATTGTTGCTTCAGAGCTTGTTCAAAAATTTATTGGGGAAGGAGCAAAACTTGTAAAGGAAATATTTGAGCTTGCAAGAAAAAAAGCTCCATCCATCATATTTATTGATGAGATTGATGCTTTGGCTGCTAAACGAATCGAAATGGGGACTAGCGGGGAAAGAGAAGTCAGCAGGACTTTCATGCAGCTTCTTGCAGAAATAGATGGTTTTAATCCTCTTGATAATGTTAAGATTATTGGTGCTACAAACAGGAAAGATATTTTAGATCCTGCTGTAATAAGGCCAGGAAGGTTGGATAGGCTTATACATATACCCTTACCAAAGATTGAAGGCAGATTAGATATTTTAAAGATACATTCCAGAAATATGGGTCTAAGTGCAGATGTTGATTTGAACAATATGGCTTTTCTGATGGAAGATTTGTGTGGGGCTGAAATAAAAGCAGTCTGCACAGAAGCAGGGTATTTTGCGATAAGAGAAAATAGAACTAAAGTAATAAAGAAGGATTTCTTAAAAGGGATAGATAAAGTGAAGCAGGAAGAGCAGACAGAAGGGCAGGATTATATGAAGATGTTCGGCTAAAGCCTAACGGTCAAAAATTTGCGATTCACTAAAAAATCGCACTACTATTTTTGTGCCCCAGAAAGAATTTGTATTTCTGCAATCTGTGTCTGTTTGGATAGTTCTTAAAAAGAAGTGTGCTCGTCAGTTACTTCCGTCAGTCATCCTTTCGTCCTAGGGTGTTCACCAACTCATCGCACACATTAGAATAATATTTATTATTTTATAAATCTTATTATTTTACTTTAAAATCCACACAAATTCTAAAAACTCTTGGCGAAAACTGGCCGCATTTTACAATATTTAGAATCTTACATTGTTTTTTGTTTTTTTTGCATTCTTTATTAATAATTTCGATTATTTTATTGTTGTCCTTTTCTTTAGAAAAAGCATAGAAATGGATTATTTTGTTTTTCTTTATTTTATTTAAGGCTAAATTAAGAAAATGTTTTGCTCCCTTAGGCAATGGCATTATTATTCTATCAAATTTTTTATTTATTTTTGGCAATATTCTTTTTACATCGCCAAAGCATAGTTTTATTTTGTCTTTAACCTTGTTTAATTTTAAATTTTCTAATGCGTATTTGTGTGCAATTGGGTTGATCTCTATTCCGTAAATTTCTTTTGCATTTGTATTTTTTGCAATAGTTATTGGATATACAGATATCCCGGAAAACATGACTAATATTTCTTCATTATTTTTTATTTGCTTGAATATTCTTTTTCTTTCCTCACTTAGTCTAGGGGAAAAATAAACTTTTTCTACATTTAATTTTAAACTTACGTTGTTTTCTTTATATTCTGTTTCTTTGTTGCTTTCTCCAGCTAATAGTTTTAGTTTTGGGGTTCTGAATTTCCCGGAATATTTTTTTGTTTTCTTAAAAACAGATTTAATGTTGTTAAAATTCTTCACTATTTCCTTTCCTATGATTTTTTCTTTTTTTGACAGTTGTTTCGGAAAGTCTGAGAAAATTATAATGCTGCCCACCATATTGTATGATGATGGGACTAAGGCTAATTCTTTTTTTGTCAGTTTTTTTCTTAGTATATCCTTCAGCTTATTTGACATTCTAGAACTCTCCTAATGACTTTTGTTGTCTTTGTGTGGATTCTCTTTTTAGCTTTTCTAGTGTATTTGTAACACGTTGACCAGAAAAATCATGCTCATCTACAAGCAAATTATTTATTTTTTCGTCATTTATATCTTCCCATTTTAATTTGTATTTGTCTGTTGTTGGTATTTTTTTTATTAGGTAGTAAACCTCTGTCCATTCAAATTCAAAGTGGTCGTTCCATTTTATTTCCTTAAACAAAGAATCAAAATCTGATTTGTGTTGTTTGACTAATTTTAAGGCATTTTTTGGACCTATACCTTTTATTCCGCCTGGATTGTAATCTGTGCCTATTATCATTGCTAATGCTATTAGCTGGTCTGTGTCTATCCCCAAGTTATTAAGGTTTTCTGAGAGATCTATTATTTCTGGTTTTATTGTATCGTATGTCGCCCCCCTGTTTTTTTTTCTTTTTCCTGATATGGATAGGTTTCTGGCTAGTTTCGTTGCTCCATGAATCAGTGAATCAAAATCTTGAGATCCTACTGCAAAGCCTTTATTTTCTTTTACCATATGGGCTGCCTGGGCTTCTCCTTCTGAAGGGGCTTGCACGACAGGAATCCCAAGCAAAGAAACAAGCTTTTTTGATTCCTCTATCATGCTCTCACTTAATCTAGAAGTCCTAGAAGCATATTTTCTCATTTCTTCCTTATCATCTTTTTTTTTGGCTTCTAAATATCTTTTCTCAGATTCTAATTTTAAAGCGTTTCTTTTTTCTTTTTCTTTTTGCTTTAAATCTGGCGGCTTTCCATCAAATACGAAGGCCAGTTTTAAGCCGCGTTGCATCAAACTTGTAGTTCTTGAAAATAGACCAACTAAATGTGAAGTTGTGTTCCCTTTTGAATCCATAAGAAGTGTTCCATCCATTCCTCTTATTGTAGTTATAAATTGGTACAACACATTATAAGCATCCAGAACTATTATTTTTTCTTTTAAGTCTTCTAATTGTATCTCTTTTGATACTATTAAGTCTTTAAATGCAACTCCCATTTTATATCTCCCTGTAAACTATATTCCTAAAATCTGTGTTTAGTTTTTCCTTTGATTTTTTAGATAATTTTCCTATAGTTAAAAATAAAAGGGGCAGTCCTTTTGATTGTGCGTTTAATAAAGCAGAACTTAAGTCTCCTTCATTGATTTTTTTCTTGTTTTTTGTTTTGCAGAAATACCTTACATTTCCTATTTGAGTTTGTAATTTTACAATAAAATCAACTTCTATATTTTTCTTTATTTCTTTTGTTAGTTCAATATTTATTCTGTTTTTATCAAAGAAATCATAGGTATTTTTCAAAAAGAGACTCTTATCTGCTGTTTTTACTGGTCTTTTAATTGTGTCTTTTTTTGATTCTATGTTTGGTTCTTTATCTGACTCCTCTTTCGGTTTGTCCAATATTTTTTTAGTTGTTGCTTCTTCTTTTAGGGGTTGTGTTTTAGCAGGTATTATATTTTCTTTTTTAGATAGTATATTGTTTATTAATGATTCTGCTTCTTTATTATTGGTTAGGTACCACTTCCAAAATATTTCTATTGTGTTCTTATAGTTTACTTGTAATGGAACTGTAAAATCTTTAATTTGTCTTAATGCTACCCTTATAGCAGGTTCCTGGGTATAATCTCTCAAAACTTTGTTTTGTAGCAGTAATCCATATGCCTTTCTCTCCATTCCATTTAAATTATCTACAAAATTTTGTAGTTTGTTTTCCTGCCCTGGGAAGTAGTATAAGGGGGAGCCTCCTACTTTAAGATTTGATATTTTTATGTATTTTGATGTTAATAATTCAGAAAGCCTTGCAGAAGTCATCAATATATTATCATTTATCTCTTTTGCGACCTGGACTGGCAAAAGCGGTCCTTTTTCTTTAACGATGCCCAATATTCTTTCGTTCACTTCCATAAGAAAGAGCTAGAGTTTGTTTATTATATATTTTTTGTGTTAAGGACGCATCCACCTTACTTCCCAATAGGAAACCGAATTTTCGTCATCTACTACACCCAGAAGTAATCGCTTCCTTGTTGAGTGCGCAACCCGATTTTTAGCTGCAAACTCGTACCAAGTCAGGGTCGAACTCTCATAAACAGGGTAAACTATCCACTTTGCATGGTCTTCTCCTGGCTTTACGCCGCGGTCATATACCCTAAAGTCTGCTCCAAACTTCAATGCTGTTTTTATGATATAGCCCCTATTTCTTATATCCTTAAATACACAAAATCTCACCCAGAAGTTCGGCTCCATTTTTTTTGCTTTTTTGGAAAGTTCTTCAAAATTTATTTTTTTGTTTTTGTTTTTGTAGACTTCAATGGTATTTCTTTCCATAAGGTAAAGGGCTTCTGTAAGGGAAAGTTGCAGCCTTCCATTGTCAAGCAAGGTTCCATATCTACTTTGATCATATAATTCCTTCGAAGCATCTGAAACTTCTGTCAAAACTTTGTCTCCAATAAACTCTGATTTTATTTTTTGTTTTTTTTCTTCTTTTTCTTTGCTTTCTATTTTCTTCTCGGTTTTTGTCATTTTTATTTATTGAGTGTTTTATTGTGGTGCTTAAAAATGTTATTGTTTTTTTTTAACGGTGCCATTCGTTGATTTCAATATAGCAAAAATTATTAAATTGTAAAGGGAAAGGGTTATATTTAAGTATTGATTACTAAGGTAGTTTTAAAATGCAAATACTATTTTTAGGCACTTCTTCAATGGTGCCGACAAAGGAGAGAAACCAAAGTGGTGTTTTAATTATCTACGGCTCTGAGGGTATTCTTATTGATTGTGGGGAAGGAACTCAAAGGCAGTTGAAGGTTGCGGGGATAAAGTTAACAAAAATTACTAAAATTTTGATAAGTCATTGGCATGGCGACCATGTTTTAGGGATTCCTGGATTGATTCAAAGCATGAGTGCTTCTGGGTATGAAAAAACGTTGAATATTTACGGGCCTGTTGGGACAAAAAAGTTTATGGAAAAGATGTTCGGGGTTTTTTTGTTTGACAGAAGGATTGATATTTGTGTTTATGAAGTTAAAAAAGGAAATTTTTTTGAAGATAGGACTCTTGTTCTGGAGGCAGAACATTTAAACCACAATATTGAAACGCTGGGCTACAATATCGTAGAAAAAGGTAAAAGAAAGATAAATCTGAGATTTGTAAAGAAACTTGGGATTCCTGAGGGGCCATTATTGGGTAAATTGCAGGAAGGCAAAAGTATTATATGGGAAGGCAAGAAAGTGGGTGTTGACAAAGCGACAAATGTGGTGAAGGGAAAGAGAATAACTATTATCAGCGATACTGTTCCATGTAAGGGTGCTGATAAGTTGGCTAAAAATTCCGATTTGTTGGTATGTGAGGCTACTTATGCCTCAAATTTGGAAAACAAAGGGGAAGAACATAGTCATATGACTGCAAAACAAGCGGCAGAGCTTGCGAATAGAAGCAACGTAAAAAAACTTGTTTTGACTCATTTCAGCGCAAGATATAAAAACACTCGTGAGCTTGAGGAAGATGCAAGAAATTGTTTTGGTAATGTTTTGTGTGCAAAAGATTTTATGAAAATTAATTTGTAAAGGGAGATTACAATTTCACTTAAATCAAAAGGGATAAATGCAGAGAGGGATCTGATTCATAAATTCTGGGCCACCAGTGGGTGGTCTGCAGTTAGAATTGCTGGCTCTGGGTCTATGAAGTATCCATCTGCGGATGTCCTGGCTTCCAATAAACTTAGAAAATTGGCAATTGAATGCAAAACCTGTATAGAAAAAAATAAATACTTACCAAAAGAAGAGGTGAAACAACTAAAACAATTTGCGGATATATTCGGTGCAGAATCTTGGATTGCAATAAAATTTAAAGGGCATGAATGGTTTTTTATTTCTTTAGCAGATATCACAGAAACAGCTAAAAGTTTTGTTATTGATAAGGAGAGTATTAAAAGTATGGGGTTGTTATTTGAAGAACTGGTAAGCAAATAAAAATAAATAAAGTTATTTCTTTTTCTTCTTCAAAGCTTTTTCGATTCTGGATTCTTCTTTCGCTACCTTGTTAACAGCCCGTTCTATGTGTGATTCTATCCTTGCAATCCTCCTTTCCATAAGAACAAGAACTCTCAAAGAGTATACTATTGCTGCTAAAGTGCCTACAATCACCGCCAGTGTAACTTCTTGAACGCCCAAAGGCAATTTTACCACCTCTTTTTGTAAA